>DASRDP010000152.1 GCA_035652535.1 Chloroflexota bacterium | reverse complement strand
AATGCTGGTGACCACCGATTTGTGGCGAGCCATCTACTTCCAGTTTCGCCCAGACGTGGCGAGCCCCGCCGCAACCCTCGACCTCCGGGTCCGAAAGGCCCTCGCGCACGCCATCGACAAGCAGATTCTCAACGACACGCTGTACGAGGGCGAGGGGATGATGTCCGAGACGATCCTGCCCCCTGGTGTGGATTACTCCGCGACGGTGGCGCAGTCCGTGACGTCCTACCCCTTTGACGTGCGAGAGACGGACCGGCTCATGGGCGAGGCCGGCTATCGCAAGGGGCCGGACGGGTTCTACACGACGCCGGCGGAGGGGCGATTCTCTCCCGAGCTGAAGGTGAACGCGTCCGTGCAGTACGAGAGCGAGCGCTCGGTCGTGGCGAGCGGCTGGCGGCAGGCGGGGATCGACGTGCAGGAGGCGGTCTTGCCGGCCTCGCAGGCGCAGGACCCGGTGCTGCGGGCGACCTTTCCGTCCATGTACGCGTTCAGCACGGGACTCGGGGAGCGCGCGCTCCCCAACTTCTCCAGCACTGCCATTCCGAAGCCGGAGAATCGATGGACGGGGAACAATCGGGAGGCCTGGGTCAATTCGGATTACGATCGGCTCTTGCAAGCGTTCAACACGACGCTCGACCGCGACGAGCGAATCCGCCAGATCGCCCAGATGGTGGGGATTCTGACGGACCAGCTACCGGCGATTTCGCTGTATTACGATCTGGGCGCGGTGGCGTACGTTTCCGCGCTGCAGGGCCCCGGCTCGGTCGCACCGGACACGACGGGGCTGGTGAGCTGGAACGTTCATGAGTGGACCCTTCGATAGACGGGTGGCCGCGCCCTCCAAACCAACAACCGAGGAGTGAGACGATGCCGAACAACCGAGAAGAAGAGCTGCTGGCGCGAGTGGGCCCGGGCACGCCCTCGGGCGAAGTGTTCCGCCGCTACTGGCTCCCCGTCGAGGTGTCCGCCAACCTGGGCGGCGGCCCCGGCCCGGCGTTCTCTGGCTCCAGCAATCCGCTGCGGCTGACGGTCCTCGGCGAGCAGCTCGTGCTGTTCCGCGACGGGTCCGGAAAACCAGGACTGGTGGCGGAGCATTGCAGCCACCGAGGAACCTCCCTCTACTACGGTCGTGTGGAGGACGAGGGGCTGCGCTGCCTCTACCACGGATGGCTGTACGACCGGGAAGGGCGATGTCTCGACACGCCGGCCGAGCCACCGGAGAGCAGCTTCAAGCACACGGTTCGCCATCCCGCGTATCCGTGCCGGGAGGTCGGCGGGCTCATCTTTGCGTACATGGGTCCGCCCGAGAAGGAGCCGCCATTCCCTCGATTTCCGCAGCTGTTCCGCGAGGACGGGGTTCGAATCACCGGGAATGGTCGGCGGATCCAGAAGTCGAATGTCTTCCTCCAGACCCTGGACAACGTGCTTGACGTTTGGCATCGCGAGGTCGCCCACGGGTGGTTCAAAGCCGTTCCGCGTGTGGGTTCGATTCACCACGGCACGAACGGGCAGGAGCCGACGCCCATCAAGTTCGAGCGGACGCCCTGGGGCGCCTGCTATGTGACCCTCCAGAACACCGCGAAGGAGGGTGTCTACGAGTATCACGAAACGCACGCCGTCATGCCGTGCCAGCGGATGGGCCAACCGGGCGGATCCTCCATCAACTGGGCCGTGCCCATCGACGACGCGACCACGCGGTGGTTCGGAGTCTCCTTTCACCCCTTCGACGAGCATGGCGAGATCCCCCCAAGCGTGCAGCAACGCATGTTCAGCCAGACGCCGTCGGACGCCGGCGGTCCCTTCTACGACGGGTGGGTTGAAGACGTGGGCCACTGGTGGAACCACGGCCACCCCCTGCGTCAGGGGCCGATCTGGGAGGACGAGGTGATCATGGGAACCCAGGGGTCCGAAGCGCGCAATCGCCTTCCCGATTGGGACCGGTGGCGGCTCGCAACGTCGGATCGAGGCTTGACCCTGATGCACGACCTCTGGCGAGAACAGGTCTCTCGGGTGGAAGAAGGCCTCGACCCCATCGGGATCGTGCGCGGCGAGGCCGCGGAGCGCTACATCCCGGTGCCGGGCGAGATCCGCCACGTCTCGTGGGACGAGGGCATGCGGCTGTTCAAGATGTCGCTCGAAGAGCGCGTCCAGCGGCGCGAAGCGCAGATCGCGAGGGGCCAGCGGCAGCCAGCGAACGGCTGATCCGCGCTCGTAAGCGTTTTGACCGTTACTCACTGGCAACGTTGCGCAAGGTTCGCGGTTCCCTCGGGTTGATACAAGAGAGACAGATCACCCGAGGAGGGAACGGAATGCGCAAACGCCTTCGCGCGCTGCGGTGGATCGTGCTCCCGGTGCTGGCGCTCGCCGTGATGCTGGGCGCCACTGGCGGGGTCGCCGTCCCGGCCGCCAACGCGCAGTGCTACTACTACGGCTGTAGCTCCTACGGCTACGGCAACTATTACGGGTACTACCCGTACTATTCTTCGTCGTACTACCCTTACTATTACTCCAGCTATTCGTATCCGTCCTACTACTCGAGCTACTATCCGTCCTACTACTCGAGCTACTATCCGTACTACTACTCGAGCTACTATTCCTACCCGTATTACTCGATGTACCCTTCCTACTATTCCAGTTACTACCCATACTCCTATTCGAGCTCCTACTATCCGTACTACTACGGCTACTATGGCCCGTACTACGGCGGGATGTACTACGGGTATTAGCAATAGCGCGACGTGCTGCGTCAACGCACCCCACGAGCCGGAGGCCATCTCTCCGGCTCGTGGCCTGGTCGGGGCCGGCTCAATTCCTGGCGCGCCGATAGCCGGCCGCCTGGGCGTCTGACTCGTTATCGAAGCACTCGACCTTGTTCTTGGTGCGCGCGTACGAACCGCCTGTCGGCACGTGGTAGATTTTCGAGCTCACGTTCCCCTTGATCTGGCCGATGCTGCACGGAGCGGCGTCTTCAGCGGTCAGCGGCTTTGGCGTTCGCGTCGGAGACGGGGCCGTGGGTGCGCGCGTGGGAGAGGGCGTCGGTTCGGCGGTGCTCGTCGGCTCCTCTTCGGCCACGGCCGCCGCGTCGGGGCCGCCGCTCTGGTCCGCGGCGGTCGATTGCGTCGCCGTGGAAGACGGGCTGCCGGGGTGCGCCGACGCGGTCGGTGACGCGGCAGGCGTAGCCGGGGCAGGTGGGGGATGGGGCGGATCGATCACGGCCTTCGGGCTCGAACACGCGAACGCGAGCGCGGCGAACGTGAGGGCTGCCGCGTGCCGAACGCGGTTGGGGCAAGCTGTTCGGATCACGCGCAGACTTTACCGCGCGATCAGCGGATCGTCTTCCGTTTGTTGTCGACGTAATCGACCAGGATGTACTCGCCGAGCCGGTCCGGCGTCGCGTAAAAGGCGCGGCCGCGGTTGATCTTCGTCATCTGGTCGACGAAGTCGGTGAGGTAGCGCCCGCGCTCCATCATGAAGGTGTTGATGCGGATGTTCTCGCGGGTGCAGCGGCTCACTTCACGCAACGTTTCCTGGAATGTGCGGTACGTCGGGGGGTAGGAGAACTCGATCTGACCGCCCTCGAAGTACGCGGTGGGTTCGCCGTCGGTGACGAGGATGACCTGCTTGGTGCCTCCCCGGTGGCGCGCCAGGAGCTGGCGCGAGACCATAAAGGCATGCTGCATGTTGGTCCCGTATCCCCACTCGCTCCAGCTCAAGTGGGGGAGGTCCTCGGTATTGATCTCGCGCGCATAGTAGGAAAAGGCGATGATGTAGAGGTTGTCGCGCGGGTACAGGCCCTTGATGAGGGAGTTGAGGGCGACCGCGACCTTCTTTGCCGCGAGGATGCACCCCCGTAGGAACATCGAGCGGCTCATGTCCAGCACGATGACCGTCGAGCTTTGCGTGACCAGCTCGTGCCGATACACCTCGAAA
Source organism: Chloroflexota bacterium (assembly GCA_035652535.1). Taxonomy (NCBI): domain Bacteria; kingdom Bacillati; phylum Chloroflexota; species Chloroflexota bacterium. The sequence goes on along the minus strand of DASRDP010000152.1, from coordinate 61,224 downwards.
TCATCTGGGGTGAGGCGAACCGGTGTGCCGGGGCCCTCTCGGACCACGGAGTTCATGAGGGTCTTCTGCATGTCCAGGGAGAAGGGATCGCCGAACTCGTAAATCTTGGATTCGTCGACCCGCTCGCCGCCCGGCCCGCGGTAATTCATGGGATGCTTGCCGAAGCTGTCGCGCTTCAGGTTGTGGAAGATGTCGGTGAGCGCCTTTTCGCCGATTTTGCGCATCCCCCGCGCCGTCAGCTCCATCTCGTTGCCGCGCCTGGTGACATACCCGGCCTCTTCGAGGATCTTCTGTAGCTCGCGGAGCTGCTCCAGCGCGTTCGCCTCGTCGTCGCCGAGGAGTTGGCGCACCTTCTCGATGTCCAGGTCCTCGAGGCTGCTGAGATCGCGCGCTTGCTGGATCTGTCGCTCGAGCGCGTCCAGCTCCTGGAGCTGCTCCATGATCTGCATCGCCTCGGCCAGGCTGACGGGCTCGTCGCCTCGGAACGGGTACTGTCGGCTGGACCGCGCGCCGGGCGCCATCTGGTCGAGGAGATCGGCCAGCTCCGCCAGCTCCTCGCTGAGGCCAGCCTGCTCCATGAGCTGCTCGGCCATCTCCTGGAGCTGGCGGCGCTGATCGGGTGACATGCTCTGCAGGATCGACTGCATCTGGCCGATGCGCTGCTGGATGTGCTCGACCAGATCGTCGAGGTTAGTGATGTCCCCGGGGAAGTTCTGTCCCCAGCGCTGCATGAACTGGTCAAAGTCGGGCTCGCGGCCCTCAGCGCGGTCCCGCAGCATTTGGTTCAAGTCCTGGAGCATCTGTCGCATGGCCGCCATGTCTTCCGGCGAGAGCGACTGCATGCTCTGCTGCATGCCCTGGAAGTAGGACTGCAGCACCTGCTGCTGCAGCATCCGGAGCAGCTCCTGGAACTTCTCGCGCGCCTCGGGGTCCATGAAGTCATAGTCGTTCAGGGCCTGGACGGCGCCGCCGATGTCCTGCGGGACGTCGTCGAGGTACTGGAGCTTCTTCCCGGCGATGTTTTCGAGCATCTCCAGAGGGCTTGGCCCGCTCGGCGAGCTTGAGGGCTGCGACGGCCCCTGGGGGCCCCCGTCCTGGCCCGTGGGCGAGCCCGGCTGCTGGCCCGACGGCCGGGATCCCGCCTGCTGCTGTCCCTGTGACGTCGGCCCCCGCGGCTCGCGGCCCTGTGAGCCGGCGTCCGCGTCCTCTGCGCCTTCTGCGCCCTGCTCAACGCCGCTGGGCGGCTGCTGGCTACGGGCCCGCGCTTCCTCCAGGCGCCGCTGAATGCCCTCGCGCTCCGTCCGGAGCACGTCCTCGAGCTTTTCCCGGATTTGGTCGATCATGCCGCCGAGGTCGTGGCGGTCGAGCTGTCGCTGGCGGGCAGCGCGCAGCCGCTCCAAAATGTTCTGGAGCCCCATGGTGCGATCGCCGCTTCGGTGCTGGAACCCGCGCTGGAGGATCCGCTGGAGCGCGCTCCGGACGTCGCCGTCTCCCAGCAGATCATCGGCGAGGTTCTCCATGATCTCATCGGCGTCGAAGGGGCTGACCTGCTGCGTGCCGTCCCATCGGGAGTAGCGGTATCGACTAAACGCGGTCAATCGAGGTCCGAACGAGGACTGCGGCGCGCGGCCCCCCGGGACGTTGTCAGCTTGCATGCGCCAGTCCTCCTCCTGTCGCCGGGGCGGTTACCTGCGATATCGCGTGCGGTGGTCCATGCGGTCCTTGTTCAGCTTGCGATTCAGGTGGAGCCCCTCCAGCACGAACTCGACGGCCGAGGCGATGGCGGCTGGGTTGTTCGGCACCCCCAGCTTGGCCACGGCAGCCTTGAGGCCCACGGCCGACGACGCCTGGAGCATGTACTCCATGGAGGGCAGGGTGTCGCCGACCTCTACGGACAGCCCGCTCTCGAAGGCGTGGACGAGATCGTCGAACTCCTGAACCGTGAAGTAGCGGTTGAAGACGTTCAACACGGCTCCCTGAATCAGCCGGTCCACGATGCGGTCCTCTTTCGAATCGCCCACGGTCTCCAGCTCGATCTTTCCCGTGGTCGAAGCGAGAAGGGCGGCCAGGTCGCTGACGCGCGGGGACACGTCGGCCTCGCCGACGCGCAGAGATCGACGCATCGCGCTGGCGATCAAGTTTTCGTAGTTGGAGATCGAGACGCGGACCGAGACGCCGGAGCGCTGCGAGATGTCCGGGCTCTTGCGCGCGAGGTGGGTCACCTCGGCGACGATCTCCTTCATGTACGTGGGCACGTCGGATTGGAGGCCCGGCAGCGAAAAGCGCTGGGACTCCTGTTCCATGATGCTGATCTCGTGCTCGAGCGTCTTCGGGTAGTGGGTGCGAATCTCGGACCCGAACCGGTCTTTGATGGGTGTGATGATCCGGCCGCGGTTCGTGTAGTCCTCCGGGTTGGCACTCGCCACCATGAACACGTCGAGGGGTAGGCGGATCTTGTAGCCGCGGATCTGAACGTCGCGCTCTTCCATGATGTTCAGGAGCCCGACCTGGATGCGCTCGGCCAGGTCCGGCAGCTCGTTGATGCAGAAGACGCCCCGGTTCGTGCGCGGAAGCATCCCGTAGTGGATGGTCAGCTCGTCGGAGAGGTAGCGGCCCTCCGCCACCTTGATGGGATCTACCTCGCCGATCAGGTCCGCGATGGTCGTGTCCGGCGTCGCGAGCTTCTCGCCGTAGCGGCGCTCGCGCGGGACCCAGGTGATTTCGGTGTCGTCGCCTTCCGCCTCGAGGCGCTCGATGGCGTAACGGCTGATGGGGGCGAATGGATTGTCGTTGACTTCGGAGCCGGCAACGACGGGGATCTCGTCGTCCAGCAGGTTCAGGAGCGAACGCGCGATGCGCGTCTTGGCCTGGCCTCGCTCGCCGAGGAAGATGATGTCCTGGCCGGACATGATCGCGTTCTCGATCTGGGGGATGACGGAATCCTCGTAGCCGACGATGCCGGGAAAGAGCTCTTCACCCTTCCGAATCCGGTCGGCGAGGTTTTTGCGCATCTCCTCCTTGACCGAAAGCGGCTGATATCCGCTGCGTCGCAGTTCGCCGAACGTCCTCGGCTGGTTCATGCCAACTCCTTGTCTACGAAGAGCTCCAACCTAGCATACTCGATTCGGAGCCCGGATTCTGTCAATCTGTGTCGGGGTGTTCCTCGCCCCGAGCGGGCGCGGAAACAGAGGCGGCAGCGTCCGACGACGCAGCCCCGAGGTCTGCAGGGGCGGGCGCGTGCCCACCTTCAGCGGGCGTCGGCTCCGCTACGCCGGCCGATTGGGTGAGACCCGCGGGGTCCGGCGCAGCGACTGCTGTCTCGGGCGTCGCTGGGGCCACCGCCGCGGCGACGGCTGGCGCTGGGCCCGGCGCTCCGTACCGAACGTCGCCATCTGGCCGCCGCGGGCGATCGTCGCGGCGATTGGCCCGCTGGTCCTGGCGCGGGTTGTGGACCGCGCAGATGATCCGTCCATTCAAGATCGATTTCGACGGCTGCTTCACTTTGCGGCCGCATACTTCACAGCGTGCGATGTGATCCTCCTCTTTGGTCCAGGCGCGATGGCGCTGGCTGGTTGCGCTCCAAATTTATTCCGCGCCCGCGGTGCTCGATGTTCAGTCTATCACAGCGATCCGGACGGGCCGCGGCGAAGCGAGTGGTGGGGCGGTGGACGGTCTCTGGGATTCGTCTCCGGCGGAGCGCCTGCCGCCTGCTAGTCTCGCGTTTCCGCTCCTATCGACTGACTCACGATGCGCTCGCGGAGCGCCGAGGGGGCGGACTCGTTGCAAGCGCGGCGAACCAATCGGCGTAGATTTTCCTCGAAGTGAAACAGGCGCAGACAGGGCGGACACGCGCCGAGGTGCCGCTGGACCTCCGTGATCTCCTCGCTCGTCAACTCTCGGTCGACAAATTGCTCGAGGAGCTGCAGCGCTTCGTCGCAGTTCATTGGGGGGAACCCTCCGTCGGGGGCGATACCCGGCGCGCGTAGTCGGCAAGCCACTTCCGCAAGATTCGCCTGCCGCGGAATAGCCGCGACATGACGGTGCCCTGCGGTACTTCGAGCATATCCGCAATTTCCTTGTATGAGAAGCCGGCGACATCCGAGAGGACGACGGCGAGGCGGAATGGCTCGGGGAGGGACTCGAGCGCGCGCCGAACGTCCACGTCCAGAATTCCGCTGAGGGCCTCGTCCTCCGCGCTCTCCGTTAGTGCGCTCACACCGTCCGTGAGCTGCGGATACAGCTCGGCCTCGACCATCTCGTCGAGGGACGCGTTTCCGCGCTCGTGACTGGTGTGTCGGAAGCGGCTGATGGCCGTGTTGCTGAGGATCTTGAAGAGCCACGCGCGGAGGTTCGATCCCCGGATGAACTGGTTGCGAAAGCGAAAGGCGCGGAGGTACGTCTCCTGGACGAGGTCTTCCGCGTCGGCCGTGTTGCGCATGAGGCGCAGCGCCGCCCGATAGAGGGCGTCGATGTACTCGAGCGCCTCATCGTCGGTGAAGCCGTGCTCGTCAGCGCCGGTGAAACGCGGCGGCTGGTGCGATTGAGAGATGGCGATGGTGAACCGTCCCCCCGCCTGGCGATCTGTGCCGGACCGCGCAGGCCGGCGAGCGGTTTGCGCAGGTGCCGGTCGGCATCGTGCCAGAAAATAGTAGCGTATTCGCCGATGTGAACGAGTAGAATGCGAGGCAGCGCACACGGAGGCGATGGGGTGGCAGAGGAGATTCCCCTCTTTCCGCTCAATACCGTGCTCTTTCCCGGCATGCCACTGCCGCTCCACATTTTCGAGCAGCGGTACCGAGAGATGATCGGCATGTGCTCTGAGCAGAACCGCCCCTTCGGCGTCGTCCTCATCAAGGAAGGCCTGGAGGTTGGGGAGCCGGCCGTGCCCTTCGACGTGGGCACGCTGGCCAAAATCATCGGCGTCGACCGGATGCAGGATGGGCGCATGAACATCGTGACCGTGGGCACGCGGCGATTTCGCATCCAGAGCTATTCGGCGCAGAAGCGGTCGTACATGGTGGGCGAAGTCGAGGTGCTGGAAGACGCGCAGAGCGATGCGACACCGAGCGAGTCGGTCGTGAGCGACGTTGGGGCGTTGGTGCAGCGGTACGTCGCGATGCTCCAGGCGGCTTCGGAGCAAGAGATCACCCCGCTCCAGCTCCCACCGACGGCTGAGGAGCTGTCATACCTGGTGGGGGCGGTGCTTCGAGTGGGCAACGAGGAGCGCCAGCGGCTGCTGGAGATGGACACGACGGTGAGTCGGCTCGAGCTGGAGCGCGAGCTTCTGCGCCGGGAGAGCCGAATCCTCGAGGAGCACCTCCAGCGGCGTGGGGGCAGCCTCGGCCCCTTCTCGCGAAACTGAAACGCCCCTGCGCCCGGCGCTGATCAGCGGAACAGCCTCCGCGGCTCCAGCGGTTCCGCCCTTACCCCACGCGCGTATGGGGATCGGGAAGGCTCTCTCCACCGAAGCACGTGGCCCGGGCCCGCTCGGCTGCATGCGCACAGTACTTCCGCTCCACGTCGAACCCGATCCCGAAACGGCCGAGCGACCGCGCGACTGCCGTCGTGGTGCCGGATCCATTGAAGGGGTCGAGCACGGTGTCGCCCTTGAATGAGTAGAGCTTGATGAGCCGCCGAGGCAGCTCGGGCGGAAACGCGGCGGGATGGCCGCCGGCGCGGCTGGGGGATTCGCCCGCAAAACGCCACGTGCCCAGCGACCACTCGAGAAACTCGTCGCGCCAGACGTCGCTCTCCTTTCCGCGCGCGTCCGGTCGCTTGCGTGTTTGCCAGGAGTAGACGAGGATCGCCTCCGTGGGGGTCGTGATCCAGGGGTCGCTGGCGCTCTTCCACGAGCCCCAGGCCGTTCGGCGGCTCACATTGCCCTCGTCCCAGAGGATCGTCGTGTTGTAGATGTAGCCCAGCGACGCGAAGATCTGGTGGTAGTCTGCAAGGAGGAAGCGTTTCTCCGTCGTAAGCTTGCGGCTTCCCTTGCCGCGACCGGTCCGCTCCCCGTTGGTGTCGACAGGGATGTTGATGGCGATTCGCGCCCCCGGCGCGAGGACCTGCCGCCACGCTTCGCCCCACCGGCGCACGTCCTCGAGATAATGCGAGTAGCTGAGCTGGTCGCTCCGCGCGCCGTAATCCTTGCCGAGATTGTAGGGTGGACTGGTCACGATGAGGTGCGCGGGTCGATGGATCAAGCTGGGGAGCGCCAGGCAGTCGGAGAGAAAAATCTCCGTGTGTTCATCGTGAAAGAAGCAAGCATCTGCCATCGCAGCAGGGATTGTAAGCCCGACAGTTCCGTAATGCGCGGGTGAACTCAGGCGCATCACCGACCGGAGAGGACCCGTGGCGCGCTCGATGCGTTGCACATCCGCCGATCTCGACGCATTTTTGGACGATGGAAAGCGCTACGAGATCATCGACGGAGCGCTGTTTGTGTCACAACAGCCCGGTTGGGATCATCAGCTCGTCTGCGTCGCGCTGGCGGTAGCGCTCGATACGTGATGCACGGACACGGGCCTCGGCGCGGTCAACGTTGCCCCCGGCCTGATCTTCGCCGAGGACGATGACGTCGCCCCAGACCTCGTCTACGTGACCGCCGAGCGGCTCCCGACGCTCCTTGACCGGACCGCAAGCTTCACGGCGCGCCCGACCTCGTGATCGAAGTCCTCTCCCCCGGAGCTGCGAACGAGCGCCGCGACCGCGAGGCCACGCCCGTGCTCTACGGGCGCAGCGGTGTGCGCGAGTACTGGATCATGGACTGGCGGCGGCGCCAGGTCCAGTGCTGCCGACGCGCGCAGGAGGGCCTGCACCCCGCCACCACCATGATCGAGGACGAGCTGCTCCAATCGCCGCTGTTGCCCGGGTTCCCCTGCCCTGTGCGCGTCCTGTTCGCGCGCGTTTCTCGCTGATTGTCGGCCGCCACCAGCGAAGAATGGGCCCGTCGCCCGGCTGGTGCCTTCAGGCAAACAGCCGGGCGAGCGCACCGGGCAGGTCCGCGAGTCGCTGGATTCTCGCGTCCGGCCGGAAGCTGTTCGGGTCGATGTCCTGATAGTCCGGCGTCCCTTCGACGAATACCGATCGGAGACCGGCCCGCTGCGCGCCCTGCACGTCCTCCAGCAATCGGTCACCGACGAAGACGGTCCCCGCTGGCCGCGCGCCCATCAGGCCGAGGGTGTGCGCGAACACCTGGGGGTCCGGTTTCCAGAGCCCGCATTCCGACGAGAACACGGTGGCGTCGAAGTGCCGCAGCAGGCCGAACCGCTCGAGGTCGCGGCGGTGGGCGTCGCCAGGCCAGACCGAGTTGGAGATCAGGCCGATCCGGACGCCGCGCGCCGCTAGCCAACGCAGCAGCTCCGCGGCGCCATCCTTCAGGGTCGCGCGCTCGGCGATCGGCTGGCAGTAGCTCATCACGGCCGCCTCGCGCGCATCGAGATCGAGCGCGAGCCCCATCGCCTCGCACATCTCGTCGATAAGCGCCACGAGGGTGGGCGGATCGAGCAGGGAATCGGTCGCCGAACGCCAGCGCCGGTCCATGGCCGCGATGAAGCGGGCGCGAAAACGATCGACGTTGACGCCAAGCCCGGCGGCGGTGAGGTGCGCATGGAGGGCGTGGACGCCCGGGAACTCCATCTCTGGCCACTTGGGCGCGCCGCCCAGATAGTCGATCAGCGTCCCGCCGAGATCGAAGACCACCGCCTCGAGCGCCTCGGGGACCGCCGGAGCGCGCCGCGCCGTGGATGCGATGGCATCGGATGCGAGGGCCAAACCAGGTTCGTCAGCCGGACACATGCCAAAAGCTTACCGAATCGCGAGCGGATGGAGGGGCGGCGCTGGCCAGCGGTGGCATCATTTCAGGAGGCGTTGCGGGGTGTCGGAAGCGGCCGTTAGACTGAGCGTGCGGAGGAGGCCTTGGCGGATCTCTTTGGCTTACGTCGCGGACGAACCGTTCGGGGCGTTGCGCCCACAGGGGCCCCGTACCTGGCGAAAGCGCTCGCGAGTCTTTCCTGCGCGCAGCTGGAGCTGGACCGCGGCTACCACGACAGCGCGGTCAATCGCGCGTACTACGCGTGCTACCAGGCAGCCGTCGCGGCGCTGGTCGCGGAGGACGTCGCGCCGGTCGTCGAGCGCTACTGGCCGCACGATGTCGTCCAGGTGAAGTTCCCCTCCGTCCTGGTCGATCAGCTCCATCGCTACCCGAATGGAATGCGGGGGACCCTGAAGGCGATCTTCGACGAGCGGCTGAAGGCCGATTACGAGCCGGACGCGGTCAGCGAGACGACGGCTCGGGAGGCGGTGCGGCGTGCGCAGTCCTTCGTCGGTCTCGTCTCGGCGCGGGTGGGAAGCCAGTGAGGGCCCGGAGAACCCGCGCCGAACGAGTCGCAGACACGATTCTCGCCGAGCTGATGGATGCGATCCTGGAGCGGTTCGCCGATGCGACGTTCGAGGTCCGCGTGAGCGAGGACGGGCGCATCTACCTCAGCGTGTACAGCTACGTCGACGACGACTTCGTGATTCAGGACCTGGTCGCCGAGCGCACCGTCGACGCAATGCTGCAGCATGATGTGCGGGTGCACGTGCTGCCGCGCCACTCATCCCAGCAGTTTCGGGACTAGCCCCCGCGCCCGAATCCACTCCGCTGTCCGTCCGGTGATGACGTGGTCGCGCATCTGGAGGTCACGCACCGTGGGCGAGCCGGTGAGGAACAGGACGGCGCGAAGCGTGTCCAGCAGCCCACGCACGTACTGGCGCAGCGCCTCGTATCCTTCGAGGGCGGCTGACAGCATGGGGCGGGCGATGGACGCGGCGTCGGCCCCCAGCGCCAGCGCCTTGGCGGCATCAAGGCCGGAGCGGATCCCGCCGGTCGCGATGATCGGGAGTCCGAGCCCAACGCATTCCAGAACCGAGGCGGCCGTCGGCGTGCCCCAGTCCGCCAGGGTCTTGCCCAAGTCCTCCGCCGATGACAGGCCGCGATCGGCGGCGCGCAGCGCCTCCACGAGGGCGAATGAGGTTCCGCCGGCTCCCCCCACATCGATCGCCGCGACACCTGCATCGCGGAGCGCCCGGGCCTGCGATCGCGTCACGCCCGCGCCGGTCTCCTTCGCGATCACCGGGACGCCGATCGTTCGCGCTACGCGTCGGACCGCGTCCAAACACCCGCGTGCGTCCGTGTCCCCCTCCGGTTGGACGACCTCCTGCAGATAGTTCAGATGGATCGCCAGGGCGTCCGCCTGAATCACGGCGACCAGACGCGCGATCTCGGAATCGGTCAGGGCCGGCTCGTCCCTTTGGGCGATGAGCTGCGGAGCGCCCACGTTCGCGATGAGGAATGCATCCGGCGCCGCCGCGCGCGCCACGGCGTAGGTCGGGATCAGCTCTGGCCTCCGGATCCCGGCGCGCTGGCTGCCAACGCCCATCGCGAGGCCAAATTCTTGCGCCGCCCGTGCCAGCGTGCGGTTGATCTCCTCGGCCCGCGGGTGCCCCCCGGTCATGGAGGCGATGACGATCGGGGCCTGTAGGTGGCGGCCGAACAGGTCGACGCCCAGATCCACGTCGGAGAGGTTGATCTCGGGCAGCGACTGATGGAGGAGCGTAACGTCGTCCCAACCGGGGGATATTGAGGCGGCCACCGGCCGATTTGCCGCGACGTCGATGTGATCCGCCTTGCGGGCCGGGATATCATCCACGGAGGATCACTCCTCTTTCAGAGGCACATTCTAGCTCAGCGGTCGCGCGTATCATTCGCGTCGATCCGCAACGGTGGTGCAGATGGGATCGCTGCGTTTTCTGACGGCCGGGGAGTCCCACGGGCCCGGCCTTTCCATCATCGTCGAAGGAATGCCGGCTGCCGTGCCGCTCACGGAGGAGCAGCTCGAGGTCGACCTGCGCCGTCGCCAGGGCGGATACGGGCGGGGCGGCCGCATGCTCATCGAGCAGGACTACGCGTACATCACGGCCGGTGTCACGAACGGGCTCACGACCGGCGCTCCCATCGCCCTGAGCATCGAGAACAAGGACTACGCCAACTGGAAGGGCAAGACGCTGCCGCCCATCACGGTCCCGCGGCCGGGGCACGCCGATCTGTCGGGCGCGCTGAAGTACCAGCACGACGATATGCGCCTCGTCCTGGAGCGCTCGAGCGCCCGGGAGACGACCGCCCGCGTGGCCGCGGCCGGAGTGGCGAAGGCGCTCTTGCGCGAGCTGGGCGTGCGCGTCGGGGGGCACGTCGTCTCCATCGGAGAGGTCGAGGCGCCGGTCCCCGACCTGCCATGGGACGAGTTGTTCCGCCGGGCGGAGGATTCCGAGGTGCGGTGCTACGATGCCGAGGCCACCGCGCGCATGGTCGAGCGCATCGACCGAGCGAAGGCGGACCGCGACACGCTGGGCGGGGTCGTGGAGGTCGTGGCGTGGGGGCTCGCACCCGGCGTCGGAAGCTTCGTGCACTGGGACCGCAAGCTGGACGGCCGCCTCGCGGGCGCCGTTATGAGCATCAACGCCATCAAGGGCGTCGAGATCGGCGACGGCTTCGCGTCCGCCCACCGACCCGGCACGCAGGTGCAGGACGCGATTCGGTGGGGGGAGGGGCGCCCCATTCGCGCCACCAACCGCGCCGGCGGGACCGAGGGCGGCGTGACGAACGGCGAGCCCATCGTCATTCGGGCCGCCATGAAGCCCATCTCGACGACGCTCACGCCGCAGCCATCCGTCGACGTCCGAACCGGCACCGAGACCGTGATGGAATACCAGCGGTCCGACATCTGCGCCGTCCCCGCGGCGGCGGTCGTCGTGGAGGCGATGGTGTCCCTCGTCCTCGCCGACGCGTACCTCGAGAAGTTCGGGGGGGACAACATCAAGGAGACGCGCTCGAATATGGAGCGGTTCCTCTCCTCGATCGGGTGGACCGCCCTCGTCTAGCCTGCGGCCCGCACGGCGGCGAGCGCGGGCATGACGCGGGTCGCGAAGAGCTCGAGCGACCGGATGACCTGATCGTGCGCGAGCGCCCCGAAGCTGAACATGCCCACCAGGCAATCGGGCTGGGCGCGCTCGATCATCGCGCGCGCCTGCCGTGTCACGGTCTCGGGGCTGCCGATGAGCGAGGTCCCCCAATCCACCATGCGCTCGCGGGTGAGCCCACCCGGAAAGTAGGCGAAGCGCGAGGTGAAGCGCGGAAGGTCGTCCAGGGGCACGGAATCGCCGATCCATCGGTTGTCCGCCGCGAGTTGCCAGAATCGCGCGATCTGCGGTCCTGCTTCGGCCCAGGCCTGCTCGTCCGTTTCCGCCACGTAGATATCGCGCACGAGGATCACGTCGCCGCCGCCGGGCGCGGCGCCCGGCTCCGCGCGCGCTGCTCGATACGTTTCGATGGCGCGAACGACGTTGTCCATCGGCTGGCGGGAGAGCGCCATGTTCCACCCCCGACGCGCCAGGATCCTCGGCGTTTCGGGCGAGGTGGCGCCGTAGTAGATGGGCGGGTGTGGCTCCTGTATCGGCCGGGGCCGACACGAGATGTCGGTGTATCGCCACGCGGTGCCTTCGTGGGAGAAGGTTTCCTCAGTCCACGCGCGCTGGAGAATCGCGATTCCCTCTTCGAATCGCGCCTGCGCCGTGTCGCGATCGAGGCCGTGCTTGATGTCGTCCCGGGGGACGCCTCGGCCGAGCCCCACGTTCAATCGCCCACCGGTCAGGATGTCGAGAATGGCGCATTCCTCCGCGAGCCGAATGGGATCGTGGAGTGGCAGGACGTTCACCAAGTTGCCGAGCCGGAGGCGCCGCGTGCGCGCGGCGAGCGTGGCGACGATCAGATTCGGAGAGGAGAGGAGCCCGTAGTCGGAGTGGTGGTGCTCCGCGAACCACGCGTCGTCGAAGCCCAGCTCTTCGGTGAGGACGATCTGGTCGAGCAGCTCGTGGAAGCTTCGGGGCTCGGTCGTATTGGGACGCGCGCTGTTGTAGCTGAAGGTGCCGAAGCGCATGGCTTCCCTCCGGGCGCGGTCACCAACTCACCCCGATGAGCGGGGCGGGCAGCGAGCGAGTACGGGCGCGCCCGATTCTAGCACGCCATCTCGACGATTCAGATCGGGGCGCGAGCCCGCTCGGGCATGCCCGCGCCGCTGGCGGCAAGGAGCTTTGGACCCAGCACGAGGATGATCACGCTCCCCAGAAGCACCGGAAGGAACGCGAAAGAGGGAACGTGCGTGGCATCCCAGAGCGCGCCGGCTGCCAGGTTCGTGACGAAGGCGGTCGAGTAGCCGATGGTGAATCCGCCCGCCGAGAGGCGCGCGATGTCCATCGCGGGGGCGAGGACGGCCGGGAGCGCGAAGCAGACGACGAGGACCGCAGCGGACAGGAAGCCGAGGACGGCGGCCGCGCCGACGAGCAACACTGGCTGGCCCGACACGAGGGCCGGAAGGCACGCGGTGGCAGCGACACCGGTGAGGATGGCAGTCCATCGGTGCGAGAGGACGTGCCACGGGACCAGGCCGACGGTCAATGAGGCGGGAACCTGCGCCATGTTGATGGCGGTGAGGGCGGGAACCAGCAGATCCGCCTGACCGCCTCCGTGGAGGTAGTCCGGCAGGAACGTATTCGCGCCGAAATAGATCAGGCTTGCCGACGACTGGAGCAGGCCGAGCTGCCACACCCGCCCGTTTCGCCAATCGGGCCAGCCGCCACCACGGGTGACGACAGCTTCGCCCTCTGCGTGTCGGGTTGTCGCGACGATGAGCGCCAGCGTGGCAAAGACCGGCGTCGACCAGAGGGCGAGCGCCACCTCCCAGCTTCCGCCGGCCAAGGGCAGGATAAGGGGTACGGTGAGCGATGCGCCGAGCAGCTCTCCCACCAGGAGGCCGCTCGACCACACGCCCGTCATTCGCATGACCTGGCGCGGGAACCACAGGCGGACGAGGACGGCCATGCTGGGCTGGCTGATGGCGACGCCCGCGCCCATGCAGAACGTCATGGCAAAGAGGAATGGAGTGGAGGGGCCAGCGCCGCGCAACGCGGCGCCCAGCGCGATCGTCGCGAGGCCGCCGATTAGCGCGCGGCGCGCTCCGATCCGGGCGACGAGGTAGGCGCCCGGCGCGGCGGCGATGCCCAGCAGGAGCACCGGCACGCTCGAGAGCGCCGCGACGGCTTTCTCGTCGAGGGCGAACTGGGCATGGATCAGGGGAAGCAATGGCGGGACGGCCAGCAGCGTGACGCGCAGGTCCATCCCCGACAGCCAGAGAAGGACGAGGCGCCACCACGGCCGCGCGATCGTCGATTCCACCCGTTACGGCGACGGGGGCGTCGGCGGGCTCAGCACAAACGGCTGGACCCGAGGATCCGGCATTCGGGCTCGGTCGAACGCTTTCAGGCGCCGAAGCCAGGCCCCGGGCGCTCGATCCGCTCGACCGTCTTGTTCTCGACGGAGTCGCCCGGGATGTCTCTGCCCTCTGGCGTGAGCCGACCGCGAGCCGCCCCCGGAATCGACGCTCCGACGCGCACCATGACCAGATTCCCCTCGCCCGTGCTCTTGAACCAGTAGTTGGCGCCCTTGGGCAGCATCACGCCCTCGTACCGCCGCACGACCCGTGGGTTGTCATCCGATTCGAGGAAGAAGGTGGCCTCCCCTTCGAGGACGATGAAGGAGTGGTCCTCGGTGGGGTGGTTGTGCATCGCGTTCTCGCCGCCCTCGGCGTAGACCTTCACCGTCACGGTCATCAGATCGGTCCGGGCCCGCACGTCTGTCGTGCGCCCCTGCTCGAGGTACGGAGTCCGCAGGTCGTACACCTCGGCCGCTTGCTTCGTCTCGATCGCCATCCTCTTCCTCCTTCCCGACGACACCCGATGGCGTCACAGGTCAATCGTCGATGGCCGGCCTGTCCGCATGGCTGGGAACGAGATTATAGGGCTGCGCGGGCGCGGCTCGACCCGCCCGTCACCTCCCCAGCATCGGCCCCGTCAGCGCTGAGGCCGGCGTAACGGTTTCCAGCCCATTCGGGTCCACGGCGCGGACCTGGACGAAGTAGGTTGCGCCCGGCGTGAGCCCGGTGAGGATCGCGTTGGTCACCAGCTGGCCCATGCTCTGGGACACCGTGCGCGCGACGCTGAAGTTCAGCGGCTGCGTCGACAGCGTATCGTAGATCCGATACGACTGGGCGGCTGGGGTGGCGACCCAAGTTAGCGAAACGATGCCGTTGGGGGGCGCGACAATGGTGAGGGTCTGCGAGTACCCGCTGGGGATGTATGGCGCCGAGTAGATCGGAGCCGTGCCCAGCGGCCTGCCTTGTTGGATCGATGGACCGCTGTAGCTCGCATTGGGCGCATAGGGATTGTAGAAGGGGCTGGGTGGCGACGCCTGCGGCGGGGCCTGCTGCGGGGGCGCGGCTTGCTGCGTGCTGGGCGGGGGGAGGTAGGGCGGGGGCGCCATCGAGGCAGGTGCGCCGCCGTATGGCGCGATGCCGTAGGAAGCCGGCGGGGCCGATGCGGTACTGAGGGCGACCACGTGCCAGCCGGCGCCGAATCCCACGATCCCGTTTCCGTTCACGTCGCCAGGCTGAGCATCGCCGGAGAAGTAGTAGAGGGGCCATCCTTCCATGGTGACCTGCCAGCTCCCATCGCCACGATCAATGACACCTACGGTCCCGGGCACGTCGCCGGGCACGACGAGGTCGCCCTCCACAACGTACGGGGGCCATGCGTCCGCGCAGGCGTCGAAGCAGTTGCTGACGCCGGGGGCGTCGCCTGCCCAGGCGTAGAGCGTCCAGCCGCTCCCGTCCGTGAGGAGGGTCCCGCCCATGCCGTCGGGCGCCGCCATGACGGTCGGTCCTCCTTGCGCCCTCGCTCCTTCCGCAACGAAGCTCGCTGTGAGCAGAAGCCCCCCGAGCGCCGCGATGGAGGCGCAATGCCAAAAGCCTCGCCTGAGGTTGACGGGTAGCATGCCCTTCTCCTTTCTTCCCGTCCGCGCTCTCGTAGACGCCGCTAGCGGGCCGGATGGACACGGTCATTCTGAGCCGGCGGGCGAAGCATGCCCGGACGAATGCCTGCCACAATGGATCCTTCGCTTGGCTCAGGATGACGGGCCATGCCGCTAGGGCGACATCGCGCGGACGGTGTTCACGAGGGTAGCTTCTCTCATCATATCCCGCGCTTGTGAATGGGCGATATCAGCGCTCCAGGTGGTAGGGCACGTCCATGACCGCGGTGTTCGGGCGGAAGAAGAGCGCGGTCTTGAGACGGAGCGCCGATTGGTTGTGCAGGGGGTACTCCCAAAAGTGCCGAGGAACGTACTCCGACAGCACGACGAGAACGGTGCCGGTGCCGGGCCGCTGGCGAACGGCGTCGACGAAGGCGAGGAGGGGAGTGACGAGCGATCGATACGGGGAGTCGAGGACGAGGAGCGGGACATCTTTAATGGTCTCCTCCCAGCGACGCTGCAGCTCCTGGCCCTCCTCGGGATCATCCGTGACGTGCACCGCCGTGATGGTGGGCGAAAGGGAGCGCGCCACGGCGATCGTGTGGGCGGTGGCGCGGTCGAGGCCTGCAACGGGGACGATGACCGCGGGCTTGGTGGGCTCGGCGATGGCCGCCAGCTCCTCCTCACCCCCGTCTTCGATGGCGAGCTGCTCGGCGACCGCCGAGTAATGACGATTGACCGCGCGCATGATCATGACGAGGATCGGCACCAGCACGAGGACGATCCACGCCCCGTGCGCGAATTTGGCGCTGGCGATCACGATCGCCACGATCCCCGTCGCCGTCGCCCCGATCCCATTGATGATCATGCTCCGATGCCATCCGGGCTCGCGGCGCGTCCACCATCGTCGAACCATGCTCGCCTGGGACAGGGTAAACGCCGTGAACACGCCCACCGCGTAGAGCGGGATCAGGGCGTGCGTCTCGGCGCCGAAGTGGACCACGACTGCGATGGAGACGAGGCCGAGGGCCAGGATACCGGTGCTGAAGGCGAGCCGGTCG
This sequence comes from Chloroflexota bacterium, assembly GCA_035652535.1. Lineage (NCBI taxonomy): Bacteria > Bacillati > Chloroflexota > Chloroflexota bacterium. Next base: position 45,267 of record DASRDP010000152.1, on the reverse strand, counting down.
CCGCGGAACTGGAACTGGTGCGGCAGGAAGTGGTCCCGCGCCAGGAAATACGAGAGCCGCGGGAAGTCGGAGAAGCTCGTGTTGGCAGCCAGCACCAGGATGGCCATCGTGGCAGCCTGCGTCACATAGTAGAGCGGGGTATCCCCGAACACCGCGCGGGCGATCTGCGACACGACGGTCTCGTCCTCGAGCGGAACGATCTGGAGCGCGCGGGCCAGAGCGGAGATACCGAGAAACAGGACCCCGAGGATGATGGCCATCCACGAAAGCGTGGTCCGCGCGTTGACCCACTCCGGCGGCTTGAACGCGGGCACGCCGTCGGAGATCGCCTCCGTTCCCGTGAGGGCTGCGCACCCGGAGGCGAAGGCGCGGAGCACCAGGAACACGGTGAGCGGCTCGCTGGCCACGACTTCCCGGGCCGGGACAGGTGGCAAGTCGCCGATCGCCAGGCGCGCGATGCCGGCGACCAGCATCAGGACAATGGAGCCGATGAAGAGGTACGTCGGAGCCGCGAAGATCGTGCCCGACTCGCGAACGCCCCGCAGGTTGATGAGCGTGATGAGGATAACGAAGCCGACGGCGAGTTCGACCGTGTAGGGGAGCAAAGGGGGGATAGCCGATGTCACCGCCGCCACGCCGGCGGAGATGCTGACGGCGACGGTGAGCACGTAGTCGATCAAGAGCGCCGACGCCGCCACCAGGGAGGGCCACGTCCCCAGATTGTCCTTGGTGACGATGTAGCTCCCGCCCCCCTGGGGATACGCGCGAATGGTCTGGCGATAAGAGAAGGCCACGATGGCCAGCAGCGTCGCGATGGCGATGGAGATGGGGATCGTGAGGCTGAGCGCGCCGGTGCCCGCGAGGACGAGCACGAGAAGGATCTCCTCCGTCGCGTATGCCGACGAGGACAGCGCGTCGGAGGAGAAGACCGCGAGCGCTTTGACTTTGGTGAGACGTTCGTGGGCGAGCTGGGCTGTGGCGAGCGGCTCGCCGAGGAGAATCTGCTTGGTGTAGGCGAGGAACCGCCCGATCGGGTGTCGCGGGCGAAAGACCTCGCGCGTCGCTTCCAGGTGCCCTCGACCGCGCCGCCGAATGCCGGTCGAGGTTCGGACGATGCGTACGTATTGCTCGCCAGATCGTCTCCCGCGCACGAACTGGCGGTACTCGATGTCCGCTTCCGGTTGGTGGGTCGCGTCCGCCCGGCCGGTGCCGTCAGCACGAACCCGGCCGTTTGTTTCCCGCCGCGCGTCCGTGCGTTCCTGGTCCTGCAATTGCTCCTCGGCTTCCGCTTCGCTCCCCGGTCCGGATTGTACAGGAGCCTACCAGCGCACCTGGACCTGGCGCTTTCCTCGATGGGCGTAGCCAACGGTGACGATGCCCCCATCGAACGCGTAGGTTCCGGCGGTGGCCATGGCGGCAGCCGGGTCGGCGACACGCGTCGCGGGGGCGCCGTCGATGAACACGGTGGAGGGCTCAGGCGCCGCGATCTGCGCGAAGCCGGGCACGTCACTCGGCCCCTGCACGGCGATGGAGATGATGCCGGCGGATTGGTCCGAAACCTCGATGGTCGCCGAGCTATCGGTTCGCAGGAGCCCGGCATCTGGGCGAAGGACGAAGTAGCGGAAACTTCGTCCGGGCATGTCAACCGCGAAGCTTCCCTGGACACTCTGCCCCTGCCCGGTGGACGCGTCGAGCGCCGTGTACTGACCATTGACGAGCCCAAGCTGGTCCAGTGAAAGCGAGATGGATTGATCTGTCATCGCGCGGTTGACGACCCCCAAATACGTCACGCCGTCGCGGGTCGTGGCGAACGCGGGCGGGAAGACGCCCTGCATGTATCGCGTCACTCCGGACGACGGATCGACCTCTCGGAGGTCGGCACGAAAGGCGGCAACGGTGGCTGGATCGAGGCGGTCCAGGTTGAGATCCACAATCGCGGGAACACCGAGCGCGGCAGAAGCCTGAATCCACCAGTGGGCGTCGGGCCGCGTCGGCTCGCCCATCGCCGCGCCGACGTACGTCCGCTGGTTCAGGGCGACCATGTTGAAGAGGGCATAGTCGAGCTTCTGAAGAAATCCCGGGAACGGGTACGGCGCGTCGATCTGATCGCTCTCATCGGCATAGAAGAAGATCTGGGCGTCGGGGTCGGCGGCGAGGGGATTCAGCCAGCCGCCCGAGATAAAGGCGTTCGGATTCACCGTATCGGCGGCGGTGCGCACGAGTCGGTAAATGTCGAGGGTCGGGAGCAGGGGATGCGGAGGTCCGGTGGGCGAATCGCGCTCAGTGCGGGGGATGAGCTGGCCCTCCGCGTCCGCAAGGCCGTCGACGAGGATGCCATCCGCGCGGTGGACGGCCAGGATGTCCCGAACGACGCCCCCGACGTAGTCCTGCACCGCGGGGTTTTTGTAGTCCAGCAGGTACCGATGCACGGGGCTCGGCACGGTCTGAAACGGAATCATCCAGTCGGGATGCTGGTGGATCAGGCCGGTGAGCGCGAGCCACTCGCCGCCGTTCGCCGTGCTGTCGTGGACGAATCCGGTGCCGAGATAGAGGATGAGGTCCATGCCCAGGGAGTGCACGGCGTCCGCGACTGCGCCGATGCCGTTCGGGAACTTGGCTGTGTCAACGTTGCCCAGCTCGGCGTCCTCTCGGCCGTACTGGACGTACCAGCCGGCGTCGAGGAGCATTTGCCAGCGTCCGAGGTCGCCGAATCGGTTCGCCAGGAGGCGAGCCTGCCGGACGAAGCCGTCGGCGTCCACGCCCGGGCCGTAGGCGTACCAGCTTCCCCACTGGAACCGCGCGCCGGGCGGGAGCGGCTCCTGGGGATAACGCGCTGCGGCGATCGATCGGAGGAGCTGGAAGGTGCCAGCGCCGAGGGGCCCGCTGGTCAGCTCGATGGTGAGGGGCGGCGGAGACGCCGCATCAGGACCGAAGTCATCGAGCTGCGCCGTTAATTGAAGTCCAACGGAGGCCGCGCGGCGACCCTGCGCCCGTTCCATCGAGAGCCACAGGGGCGACGGCACGTAGTCCATGAGGGCGAAGAGTACGCCTCGCTGGTCCCCATCGCTCCAGAGGAGCGCTGGCTCCGTTGCCTCGACGGGTGCGCGCCGAACGCGACCATCCGGGAAGATCGAGCCCTGATAGAGATGGGACCGATCCGTGAGATACCGGGCGTCGTCGCCGAGGACGACCGAACCGGTCGTCGGATCCAGATACTGCACCGCGCGCAGGCGAACGCCCTCTGAGGACAAGCCGAGGCGCAGGGCCCGGCCCGTGTCGAACACGGTGAGCGCCACGTCGAGAGCGCCCCCGGTCCCGACCCGGAATCGCGCCCGAACCTGCGCGCCCCCTCCTTGGTATGGGTCGTCGATGCGGATGGTGGTCGGCTGCCCGACGGAGTCGGGCTGGAGGGTCGTCAATGCGAACGTCGAGCCGTCCTCCAGCACGATGCGCGGGGATACGTCGAGCAAGACTGGGAGGGAAGCGTCTCGATCGAGCACGGTAAGTCGGCCGTTTTGCTGGCCGCCGTAACCCAGAGCGACGCCGATCTGCTGGTTCGCCAGGAGCGCGGACGAGGAGCCGCCGTCGATCGCGGCCTGGGCGCCCGAGCCGGCCGGGAGTCGCTGGCTCAAGAGGGAGCGAACGGCTGCCGTGCGATCGCGGAGGCGCGCTTCCTCATCGGCCTCGGACCTGGCGTCGCGCCCCCGCTGCTCCTGGATCGCGCGCGCGACGTCCGACGGGGTCGATGTGTCGAGCTGGGCATCGATCACGCCGAGCTGGGGATCGGCCCAGAGGGCGTAGTCGCCGAGGGACCCGTCGCCGGCATCGTCCACGACGAGGCGCAGCTGGCGCACCCCCTCGATGTCGACGTCGATGCTCTCGGCCTCCGTGCCGGCCCGCACCACGGCGCTGGCGTAGAGCAGGAGGTCGTCTCCGTACACCGAGAAGCGAACGCTGCCCTCGCCGGCTGAATCGTCCGTCACCCCGATGCTCGACCTGAACCGTACGGTGTGGGGATCGAGCTCATAGACGATGTCCGACAACGGGTAGGTGGCGATGCCGCGATCGAACGTCTGCCCGGCGACGGACATCGCGTCGTAGGTGAAAGACGAGTCAAGGATCGGGCCGTCGCGGTCGGCCAGCACCTGCCAACCGGTCGTGGCGGAGCGCCAGGGGATGTCGCCGAGGGGCACGTATCGGTCGGGTGGGATCGACCGATGAGGCGGGAGCGGGAGGGCCGGCGGAGCGGGTTGGGGTCGCGGAGACACATCGATAACCCGACTCGCCGCGACGATGAGGGCGAGCCCGATGACGAGGGGAGGGATCAAGAAGACCAGCGGCTGTCGAACGACGGAGAACGACGACTCACGGCGTGTTTGTCTGCTCCCGTTGTTCAGCATCAGGGACGGTGGCGGAGTCGCCTCACGTCTCACGGAGGTCGTGGGGCGAGCCGGCGCGGAAGATCGATTGGGAGGCTGGGTCGCTCGGCAAGGACAGCGCATAGCCCGGAGCCGGCTGGCGGACGGCTCGTGGCTTGAGCGAACGGATGGCCGAGCCCGCGCGTCGGCGGAGGCGCTCGATGTCAGGAACCACAAACAAAGCCAGGACGCAAATTCCGGTGAGGAGTGTACCGGCAAACCCGAACGCGACGGAGATCGGACGGTAGGTGAAGGTCACCACGTGCGAGCCAGAGGGGACGAGAACGCCGCGAAACATGTAGTCCGCCCGAAGAATCGCCGTGGGCTTGCCGTCGATCTCCGCGACCCATCCGGGGAAGTATGGATCGGTGAGGAGGAGGATCGACGAGTGCGTCGCGTCCGCATTGACGACCACCCGATCGCTGGCGTAGGAGACGATGCGCGCGTGACCGGGGGGCGTCTCGCTGGCGCCCGGCGGCCGGTGGGGGATCGCGGACCCGCCTGCGCCGCAGGCGGCCTCACCGCCGCATTCGAGGATCGCGCTTCGCGCAAGCTCAACTGTGCCATCGCGCATCCAGGCGAGCACGTCGCGGCCGGGCGGCGCGATCAAGCCGTCGTCCACGAGGAATGCGCGGTCCATCACCTGGCTGTTCTCGAAGACCTGGATCTGTTGGTCCCGATAGACGAGGTGGTATTTGCGCTTGTCTCTGGCCTGCGTGACGTCACCGGTTTTTGGATCAACGAGCCCCACGCCGTACACCTCGAGCGCCCCCACGCCGTCGAGATGGTCCACGGTGACGCTTGTCACGGCCATAGGCGGGTTGATCGGAATGCGAGTGAAGTAGAGCTGCTCGCCGAAGGCATCGCCGTCCGGGTTGAAACGCTGGTACTGAAACGCGACGGTCGCGCGCGCGTGGGCAAAGGTCCGCGTATTACCGGGCACGTCCATGGCGCCGTCGGAAACGTCGCGCCCCGCGACGAAGGGAAACTCGCGGACGTCGCCTTCGGCGTTCCGGACCCTGATCTTGGCGATGGTCTTGCCATTCGGAACGTCCGCGGCGTCCCACATGGCCGAAACGACATCGAGCTCGCGCGCGGAGGCCGCGCCGCCATCCGGGACGAGGGAGCCGTCCGCCCCCTCGTCTTTCCCGCTCAGGAGCGGCCGCTGAGGATGGAAGCTGACGCCGGCGTAGCTGGGGAAGAGCTGTTGGCGAACGCGCTTCACGACGTAGCGAACGTTCCAGAGGTCGAGGAGCTGATTGTCGGTGTACTGCACCGCCGCCACGTAGGCCGCGTGGCGGTCCGGCTCGAGCGACGAGTAGCCGTTCGCCTCCTGGAGGCCCGCCGCGAGGAGCCGATTGGGCTCCACCTGGGTGCGCTTGTCCTCGGTGGTCGGCGGCGTATAGACGCGGTACTGCTCGCCCACCGGCTGGTACAGCACGGCGGGGAGGCGCGGGCGAAGACTGGCGATCGGCGCGAATGGGTGAGCTGTGAGCCCGAGGGCGCAAAGGTCGACGAACGTCAGGCAGGTGGCAAGGGCGGCGCAGGCGATGCGCAAGCGCCGCGCCCGTTCCGTTCCCGAGAGCAGCCAGAGCCCGACGATCGCCACCGCTGCGCTCGCCAGCAAGAGCTGGCTAGCCGTCGTCACCGTCCCGGGGAAGAGCGCGTGCGCCGCGAGGTCGCGCACGCGCTGGGCGGTGAGCTCGGCGTCATCGACGTTAGCGGGGATGCCAGGGAGGTGCAGGTACTGGTCGATGGGGGAGGGGGCGTTAAGGTTGATGTCGGCAATCCGCTCGCTGGCGATGGCGAGCCCTTTTGCGATGCCCAGCACGACCGCGAGGCCGGCAGCCGCGCCAACGGCGGCGCGGGTGTATCGAAAGCGCCGAGGACCAGCGGTGTCGCACTCGGCGAGCCAATCTGCCCCGTAGCCGGCCAACACGGCGACGGCCAGACAGAAGAGCAGCGTAAATCGGCCCGGCGATTGGAGCGACTCGAAGCCCGGAAGATCGTGCAACGCGTCCCAGAGGCGCACGGGCGCGTAGGCGCCGAGCGCCAGGGCCAGCGACACCGCGGCCACGGCGGCGAAGAACCATCGGTGCCGCCCGGATCGCGCGGTCACGCCGATGACTGCCAGGATCATCGGCATCATCCCAACGTAGACGGTGGTCTCCCACTTTACCCAGGGCCCCCAGAAGCCGCCTTTCGCCGTGTCGAAGAGGCCCGGAAGGAGAAGCGTGAGGAGGCCGCCGGGCCAGATGCTGTTGACCGAAGCGCGCGACTCGCTGAGCCCGCTGCCGCGGTACGTCTGCTGGGCCAGCTCGTCGAGGGGGAGAAGCTGGATCGCTCCGAGCCCGATCCCGATAGTCCCGACGATGGCCAGGATCGTGGCCGCGGCGATGAGCCCGCGAAGAAGGCCGCGCCGGCGATCGCTCCCCTGCCAGCCGACGACGAGCCCGCGGTAGCCGAGGTACACCCCGATGGCGACGGCGCTCATCATCGTCACATGGATGTGGAGGGCGAGGGCCTGAATGCCGACGACGGCGCCGACCAGCACGGCATATCGATAGCGCGCGGCCCCGCCAGTCTGGAGCGCGCGCTCGAGTAACGCCAGCTCGAGGGGAAGCCAGACCATCCCCTCGAACATATTGGTGTGGATGATCTGCTCGGCCGCAAAGCTGCTGTAGGCGTAGGTAATGCCGGTGATCACCGCGCCGACGGGGCGCGCGCCCAGAGCGCGCGCGAAAAGATATGCGAAGCCGCTGGCCATGAAGCTGTGGACGATTCGCAAAACGACGATGCTGGTCTCCGGAGCGAGCAGCCGATAGGCGATCAGGTGGAGCGGGTACAGCATGCCTGCCTCGCCGTCGGCGAAGAGCGGGTAGCCTCCGAATACGGAGGGCGTCCAGAGCGCGAGCGTGCCGTGGGCCAGCGCCTGGGTGGTGGCGACGACCAGCGGGAAGTAGAAGACTTTGACGTCGTCTTCCATTGGAATCAGGCCATACCGCCAGGCGGGGAGATGAAAGAGGAGCGCGGCGCCGAGGAAGATGAGCGCCGCGACAACACCGGAGCTTGACGCGCGCAGCCAGCGGACGATGAGGCGGCCTCCGAAGCGACGAGGTGCAGCACCAACGGCGAAGGCGAGCGCCGTCCTCCTTACTATGCGCGAATCGTGAGCTGTGCGCGAATCGCGCAGAGACGGCGGACCAGCGCGCGGCGAATGTAAGAATAACCTAAGAGGCGCGTTCGCCGCCGCTGGCGCGGAGCGCCGCTCCGCGCCTTTGCGGTATCATGTTGTGGCTCAGTCCACAGGTGGTTCTTCCACGTCCGTCCGCGGTTGACTGCGCCGGCTGGACGAGGCCCCTGCACCGACGCAGGGAGCGATCGTGTTTCGGAGCGCCGATGGAAAGCATCACGCACGACATTCTCGTGATTGGGGGCGGACTGGCGGGGCTTCGGGCGGCGATCACCGCCGCCAGCGAGGGCCTGAGCGTCGGACTTGTCTCCAAGGTGTACCCGATGCGCAGCCACACGGTTTCGGCGGAGGGCGGAGCCGCCGCGGTGGTCCGCGACGATACGGGCGATAGCCTGCAGCTCCACTTCGAGGACACCGTCAAGGGAAGCGACTTCATCGCCGACCAGAACGTCGTCGAGTACTTCGTTCACGAGGCGCCCAACGAGCTGATCCAAATGGAGCACTGGGGATGCCCCTGGAGCCGCGAACCGGACGGGTCGGTGAGCGTGCGCGCTTTCGGCGGGATGAGCGTCAACCGCACCCTCTTCGCAGCCGATAAGTCTGGGTTCCATCTCCTCCACGCGATCTTCCAGACGACGCTCCGGTTCGACCGGATCCATCGCTACGACGAGCACTTCGTCACGAAGCTGCTGGTGGACGACGGCGTGTGTCGCGGCGTCGTGGCGTTCGACATGCGGACGGGAGAATTTCGGCACTTCTCGGCGAAGGCCACGATTCTGGCGACCGGCGGCTGCGGTCGGCTCTGGGCCTTTACCACGAACGCCTTCATCAACACCGGCGACGGACTCGGGCTAGCCTACCGCGCGGGTGCGCCGCTCTCAGACATGGAATTTCCCCAGTACCACCCGACGGGGCTCCCGGGCACCGGGATTCTGATCACCGAGGCGGCGCGCGGCGAGGGCGGCTACTTGATCAACAAGGATGGCGACCGCTTCCTCCGGAACTCGGCGGTGGCCAGCCGAATGGAGCTGGGGCCGCGCGACATGATCTCCCGCGCCATGATGGATGAGTTCGCTGCTGGAAGGGGGATTCACGGACATTTCGGCGAGTACCTCCTTCTCGATCTGCGGCACCTTGGCGAGGCGAAAATCAACCAGAAGCTGCCCTTCGTCCGGGAGCTAGCGGAGAACTACGTGGGCATCGACCCGGTCCGCGAGCCCATCCCGGTCCGTCCCGTCGTGCACTACATGATGGGCGGGGTGCGAACCAACCTCGACGGCGAGACGTCGATCCCTGGGCTGTACGCGTGCGGCGAGTGCGCGCAGGAGGGATTGAACGGCGCCAATCGGCTCGGGTCGAACTCCCTCACGGAGTGCCTCGTCTTCGGCCACCGGACCGCGCGGGCCGCGACGCAGTACGCGAAGGCGCTCACGACCCCGCCCAGCCCCGCCCTCGACGCCCAGGCCGATGACGCCGAGCGCGACGTGATCGCGCGGTTCATCGACCGTTCGGACGGCAACGAGCGCGTCGGGCTCATTCGATCGGACCTCCAGCAAGCGATGGAGCGCAACGTGGGCGTGTACAGAACGAAGGAGGGTCTGATGCAGGCTGCCGAAGACGTTCGCGCGCTCCAGGAGCGATTCCGTCACGTGCGACTCGACGACACGAGCAAGGTATTCAACACGGAGTTGACCGCGGCCTTGGAGCTGGAGAACCTGCTGGACATCGCGGAGACGGTTGTCGCGCCGGCGATCCTCCGGGAGGAGTCGCGCGGCTCCCAGGCGCGGCGGGACTTCCCCAAGCGAGACGACGAAAGGTTCCTCGCCCACAGCATGGTCTTCCGTACGCCCGATGGGCCGCGTGTCGAGTGGCAGGAGGCCGTGTTGGAATGGCCGGGAGCGGTCCTGCACGAGCTGGCGCCGAAAGAGCGCGTCTACTGAGCCGTCGGCGCAGGGGTCTCTGGTCACCGAAGGCGGTGAGCGACGCGATGCCACGCGTCCACGACGGAGGTTGAATGGCTACGCAAACACGCACAGTGAAGTTGACCGTCACGCGCTATCGCCCCGGTCAGGATCGGGACCCGATCACACAGTCGTACGACGTTCCGTACAACGAGGACTGGGTGGTGCTGGACGCCCTTCAGTACATCAAGGACCAAGAGGACGGGACCCTTTCGTTCCGCTGGTCGTGCCACATGGGCATCTGCGGGAGCTGTGGGATGATGATCAATGGGACCCCCCGGCTGACCTGCGCCGCGTTCCTGCGGGAGTACTACCCGGGTGAGATCCGCGTCGAACCGTTGGCGAACTTCCCCATCATTCGCGATCTCGTTGTGGACATCGACGATTTCATGCACAAGCTCGAAGAGATCAAGCCGTACATCATTCGGCCGGACGTTGACTCCGCGCCGGTCGGCAAGGGGAACGAGTTCCGCCAGGCGCCCGAGCAGATCGACGACTACCGGCAGTTCGGCATGTGCATCAACTGCATGTTGTGCTATGCGGCCTGTCCGGTGTACGGCATGGAGCCGCGCTTTCTCGGGCCGGCCGCCATCGCCCTGGCGCACCGATACAACATGGACTCGCGCGACCAGGGGCGCGATCAACGAATGGGGTACGTCGGCAGCTCCGAGGGGATCTGGGAGTGCACCTTCGTGGGTGAGTGCACGGTGGTGTGTCCGAAGCACGTGGACCCGGCGGCGGCCATCCAGCGGACCAAGCTCGCGACCACGAACGACTTCTTCAGGTCGATCTTGATGCCGTGGGGGAACCGCTGATGCACGGGGAGTCATCGGTTCGGCGCCCGGCCGGCTATCCGTGGCACATGCCGGCGGGGTGGTGGCTCAAGAATGGCGACTATATCAGGTACATGATCCGCGAGGTGACCGCCGTATTCGCCGCGCTGTGGGTCGTGGCTTTTCTCGTTCAGCTCGCCGGGAACGGCCGGAACCCGGCCGCGTGGGCGGCCACCTTCCGCTCTCCGGGATGGCTGGTCTTCAGCATCATCGCGCTCGCGTTTGTCCTCTACCATGCCTGGACGGCCTTCACGGCCACGGGAACGCTCGTACACCTGCGCATGGGAAAGCAGGTCGTCCCGTCTGGTCAGCTCAACGGCGTGATGTTCGTAGGGTGGGCGGTCGCGACCATCGTGATCGGCGCCATCCTCTTGATGGGGTAGGCGGATGCGATACAAGATCGACACGATCGAGCCCTTCTGGTGGGGACTCTTCATGGCGGGCGCCGGCGTCATCGGCATGCTCCTCCCGATCCACATCCTGATCCAGGGGATCGCCGCGCCGCTGGGACTCGTGAACCCGGAGGTGCTCGCGCGCCACGTCGTCGCCCTCCTCGGAAACCCCATCGTGAAGCTGTATCTCTTTGTGCTGATCTCGCTGCCGCTCTATCATTGGGCCCATCGGTTCCGCTACTTCGTCTTCGATCTCGGGCTGCGTGGCGGTCGCATGGGGATCGCGGTCCTCTGCTACGGCGCCGCTGTCGTCGGCACGATCCTGGCCGCGCTGACGCTCATCAAGCTCTGACGCGCATCCGCGCGCTATGATGGCCGGGACTGCAGCGGAGATGACGCGGTGAGCCAGCCATCACATTACACGGCCCGGGACCCGGAGATCCTTGGCGGGATGCTTGTCCTTGTCGGTGCACGGGTTCCCGTCCAGACTCTTCTGAACTACCCGAAATCCGGGCAGTCCCTCGACGAGTTCCTGATTGATTTCCCAACCGTCCCCCGAGAGCAGGCCATGGGTGGGTTGTCGGAAGCGGAGGAAGCTCTGCTTTCCCGTGCGCATTCTGCCTAATGAGTGCCTGCCACAAGGGCTGAGCGAAACCGGAAGAGACACTTCGCGTTTCGGCGTCCCAGGGCGAGTACTGACGACCAAATCCGTTGACAATGCTCCGGGGCTCTCCGCGTGGAGCGACAGGATGAACGACTTGGACATTCTCGAGCGGAACAAGGCGATCGTGCGGGAGTACTTCGCGCGGCTCGATGTGCGGGACCCGCGGCTCATCGACGACCTCTTTATCGCCGATTGCGTGGTGCATCGGCCGGAGCTTGCCCAACCGATCCGGGGCCGGGAGGCGCTGCGCGCAGGCTTCCTCCGGAACGCTGGCGTCTACGCCGAGTTCCACTCGGCCATCGAGGACCTCATTGCTGAGGCGGATCGGGTCGTGGCGCGTATCATGCACCGCGTCGTGCACCGCGCGGACTGGGACACGCGCATCGGGCGGGTCGCGGCGGCTGGAAAGTCAGTGAGCTGGAGCGCCATCGCGATTTTCCGCTTCGAGGACGGGCGGATCGCGGAGGAGTGGGTCAGCCGCGATGAGCTGGGCATGCTCCTTCAGATCGGTCCGGTCCAGCCTCTTCGATCCTCCGTCTAGCGCTTGCCGAAGAGGCGCGCACCGTGTCCGTCCTATAATGGGCGCGAATTTCGGTCCGGTTGGCTGGGAGGCGATCGTGTATCCATACGAAGGGATGATTGCGGAAACGGTCTGCTATCCGGGGTACGACGGCGACGTGATCGAGTCGTACGTCGCGCGCCCGCTGGGCCCGAGCCCAGTCGGCGGAGTCGTCGTCATTCACCACGCGCCCGGTTGGGACTCCTGGACCAAGGAGGTGGCGCGTAAGTTGGCGCACAACGGCTTCGCGGCGGTCGCGCCCCATTTGTATTGTCGATTCGGCCCGGGGAGCTGGGACGACGTCACGGCCGCGGCGCGGGCGGCTGGCGGCGTATCGGACGACCAGGTGATCGGGGACGTCAAGGGCTCGATGGAGTACCTGCGAACCCTCGTCAACCATAACGGCCGGATCGGCGTCATCGGCTTCTGCTCGGGTGGGCGCCACAGCTACCTGGTGGCATGCACGGTACCGGGCATCGACGCGGCGGTCGACTGCTGGGGCGGCCGCGTGGTCGCGGACCGACCCGGCGACATCAACCCAAAGCAGCCGGTCCAGGTGCTCGACCTCACGAAAAATCTGAGCTGTCCGCTGCTCGGGATCTTTGGGAACGACGATCCGAACCCATCTCCCGCGCACGTGAACCGCACCGAAGACGAGTTGATGAAGTACAACAAAAACTACGAGTTTCACCGGTATGATGGCGCGGGACACGGGTTTTTCGCCGCGGACCGCTCGGGCTACCGGCCGGAACAGGCGGTTGATGGGTGGAGCAAGGTGTTGGCCTTCTACCGTCGGTATCTGACTGCTGAATCAGAAGCGCCGGCGGCGGTCGGCGCCGCCGCACGCTGAGGAGAGGAACCGATGTGCACCTATATCGTCGAGCATGCCGATCTCGCCGGGAGCGCCAAGGGCCAGCTTGGCTGGTTTCCGCTCAATCGCGCCCACGTGGCCTTCGATCATCCCGTCTCGGCGCCGTTGGACCACGCGCTGCTCATCGACTTCGTCAACGAGGCGCAGGGCCCAGGTGCGCGCGTCGCGGTTGAGCTGAGCGCGGAATCGGCCCGCGATCTGGCCTTCGCGATCTTGACCGCGCTCAAGGCCGCCGAGGCCGAGAACGTCGTCGAGCCGGGCCTGGTGGGGGCGGTCCCGCAACCCTGAAGATCAGCTTTCATCACGCCGGCCTGCTGCGAAACACACCAGCGACGCCGAGCAGGACCAGGCCCGCGCCGGCGGCCGTCCAGCCTGACACCGCTTCCCCGAGCAGGAGCGCACCCAGGACGACGGCGCCCACGGGGTTGACGTAGCTGTACGTCATCACGACGCTCGTGGGGAGGAGCCTGAGGGCGCGCAGATACGACGTGAACGTCACCAAGGAGCCGAACACGACGAGGTACCCCCACCCAAGCCACGCCTCCATCGTCGGATTGGGCATCGGCTCCCGTGCCACGAGGGCGAGCCCGACGAAGAGGACCCCGCCGATCAGATGCTGGTGCGCGGCGGTCGCGATGGACGACATCGGCACGCTCCGCCGCGCCTGGAGCACGGACCCCGAGGCCCACGTCGCCGGAGCCAGCAAGAGGGCGAGGAGCGCGTAGACGTCGGCTGAGGAGCCGCCGGAGAGGACCGGGGCGGCCAGGGTCGCCACGCCGGCGAAGCCGACCACGAGCGCGGCGGCGAGCAGGGGCGTCGGAGGTCGCCGATTCAGGAGGGCCGTGATCAGCGATGCCCAGATCGGGGTCGTGGCGATCAACAGGGCCGCGTACCCCGCGCCGGCGCGCTGCTCGGCCCACACCACGAGGCCGTTTCCGCCGCCCCAGAGCAGCACGCCCGACACGGTGAGGGCGGCAAGTTCCCGCCCGGTCGGCCGGATGCGGTCCCGCTGCGCCGCGGCCCACCCGAGGAGGACGACGCCGGCAACGAGAAGCCGCGCGGCGATCAGGCTGAAGGGCGGGAATCCTGACCCCTCGCGCACCGCGAAGCGAATCGCCACGTACGTGCCGCTCCATCCGAGATACACGACGGCGAGGTTGACGAGCCCGGCGAGGTCGAGCCCGTGCGAGCCAATCTGCGCCGCCGAGCGTGCCGTCACGTCGTTCGCCGCCGGCCCCACCGGCGCGGGTTGTTGCGCGCCGTCGGCGCCGTGCACCGCGCGCTCAGTCGGGGTCCTTCCAGTTAAGGAATGCCTGCAGCGCCTTCAGGGCAAGCGCCAGCGTAATGACTGCGAGGATGAGGATCATTCCGGCAAATCTCCAGCGCGTTCCGGGGAGGTGCGGCTGGGAGAACGGCAGGAGGGCGACGATCACCAGGAGCGCGGTGGTGAACGACGCCGCGACGCCCCACACGATCGTCGGCGCGATGCTCCCGCGCGCCGGCGGCGCGGGATGCCCGCGCTCGACGGCGCGGGGAAGCGGAGGGATTGGTCGTGGTGACGAGCGTCGTCTGCGACGTGCCACGGGTTCGCGTCCTTCGCATCGAGCTACTCCAAGATGGTACACGGACGTCCCGCTAGCCAAGGAGCGGCGTGCGCTACACTACCGGCACCGCTACCCGTCGGGACCCGAACCGCCAAGGAGGAAAGGGCAGATGCTGTCGAAGGAAGAAAACGAGCTGATCACTCGGGCCGGGCCTGGCACTCCGATGGGAAATCTCATGCGACGGTATTGGATCCCGGCCCTGCTCACCGAGGAGATCCCAACGCCGGACTCGCCGCCGGTCCAAGTCCGGATCCTGGGCGAGGAGCTGGTGGCGTTTCGCGACACGAACGGCCGCATCGGTCTGCTGGACGAGCATTGTCACCACCGCGGCACGTCGCTGTTTTACGGCCGGAATGAAGAGTGCGGGCTCCGCTGCGTCTACCACGGGTGGAAGTACGATGTCGAGGGCCACGTCGTCGATACGCCCGCCGAGCCGGCCGGCAGCCGCTTCAAGGAGAAGCTCCGCCACCCCGCCTACCCGACTCACGAGGTGGCCGGGATCATCTTTGCATATCTGGGCCCGCGCGAGCGGATGCCGCTGTTCCCCAACTACGATTGGACCCAGGTTCCGACTGACCACACGTACGTGACCAAGGCGTACCAGTCGTGCAACTATCTGCAGGGGCTCGAGGGGGAGTGCGATTCCTCGCACCTCTCGTTCCTCCACCGGACCTTTAGCCGCGATGGCGACCAAAGCCTGTACCAGAGTGACTCGGCGCCGGCCTATGAGACCGAGGAAGCCGATTTCGGCATGCGACTCATCGCGACGCGAAAGGCGGGTCCCGGCAAGCGCTACGTCCGCGTTTCGGCTCAGATCATGCCGGTCGGGGTGGCGGTCCCGGTTGGCACCCGGGACGCGTCGGGAAACCTCGACGGGTACGAAGTGCACTTCTACACGCCGATCGACGACACGCACAGTTGGCGGTTCGACTTTGGCTTTCGTCGAAGTCGCGTTGTCACCGACGCCGACGTCCATCGTCGCCTGGTGATCGGTCCGGACTATCGACGGATTCCCAACGCGGACAACCACTACCTTCAGGACCGCGAGATGCAGCGCGCCGTCAATTTCACCGGGATGACCGACTTCCTCACGCACGACTCCTGCGCGACCGAGTCGATGGGGCCTCTCTTCGATCGAAGCCGGGAGCACCTAGGGGCGAGCGACAAAGGAGTGATCGCCGTGCGCCGGTACCTCCTGGATGCCATCAAGGCGTTGCAGGACGGAAGAGAGCCGCCGCACCTCGTCCGGGACTTCGAGCGGAACGACTTCCGCCACGCCAACGCGACCTACGGTGTCATCGAGGACGATGGGTCGGATTGGCACGGGCACTTCCCGCACATGGCCTTGACCGCCGAAGATCTGACGGCGGAGCGTGGGCTCGCGGAGCAGCGGGCCGGATAGACGGCCTGCCCGCGGGCCTTCCGCCGGTCCGTCATCGCGGCCGGGTCAGTCGGACTGGCGGGCGCGGGCGTCCGCTCGATCAGCGGTGAGCCGCGCGATCGATTGCCGGAGCACAGCGATTCGCACGGGCTTGCTCACGATCTCGTCGACCGATGAGGGCCGATCACCACTCGCCCGCATGAGGTCGCCGAACCCCGTGAGCAGAATAATCGGGATGTTGGGGTGGGTCTGTTTCATCGCCCCGGCCATCTGATCGCCGGTCATCTCCGGCATCCCTCGGTCGGTGATGACCAGGTCGAACGCGGATTCGCTGAAGAGCTGCATCGCGTCCGCCGCGTTGGACGCCGTCTCAACCGTGTGACCGTCGCTGGCCAGGTACTGGGCGACAACCTCGCGAACCATCTGCTCGTCGTCCACGACAAGCACGCGGAGCTGGTTCTGTTGCAGGCCGGGGGCGGTGTCATCATCCGCGGCTCCCGCGCCACGAGGCACGGGAAACTCGAGGCTGAATCGCGTGCCGACACCCTCCTCGCTTTCGATTTCGACATTTCCTTCGTGTCGCTGCACGATGCCATAGACCATTGGCAGACCAAGACCTGTGCCCTGCTCGCCCTTGGTCGAGAAGAATGGCTCGAGACAGCGTTGCCGCACCTCCTCGCTCATCCCCACTCCGGTGTCCGCGACATCGAGGAACACCGAGCCGCCATCATGGCGCGTGCGCAGCGTGATCGTCCCGCTCTCCGATATGGCGTCGACGGCGTTGAAGATGAGATTCGCCACTGCTTCGCGCAGCTCCGCTCCGCTGGCCAGGATGGGAGGCACGTTCGCGAGGTCCGTGACGACGCGAATGGTGACGCCCTTCGCCTGCGCCTGGTCCTTCCAGCGCGGCTGGGTCAGCGATACCGCCTGTTCGACAATCACGTTGAGACTGACGGGGGCGAAGACCTCATCGTCTTTCCGCTCCCGGTAAAACTCGCGCAACCTGCCGACGATCTTGGCGGCATCCTGGGCGCCGGTCTGCACGAGCTTGAGATACTCGCGGACCTTGTCGTGATCGTCGAGGCCGTCGGGGCGATCGAGGAGCAGCTCGGTGAACCCCAGGGCCGGCACCAGCGCGTTGTTGAGGTCGTGGGCGATGCCGCTGGCCATCTGACCGAGCGCGCTCAACCGCTCTTGCTGGACCACGCGCCGCTGCGTTTCGTGCAGCTCGTCGTACGCGTCCTGGAGCTGGCTGTACAGCTCCGCGTTCTTGATGGCTACGGCCAGGTGGGACGCGATGGCGCCGAGGAATTCCACCCGGTCCGGCGTTGCCGCGTTGACTTCTTCGAATCCCACGCTGAGGATTCCCCAGAGCCGTCCATTGATCTCCACCGGGACAGAGACCAGCGACAGCACCGATTGCTCGGCAAATCGCCGCACGCGATCTTGATCCGACTGGCGCGTATCCTCGATGACGATAGGGCTTCGGCCTCGGATCTCACCCACCTCCGAGGGCGCCTGGACCACGACCCGCTCCTCCGCGCCGTCGGGCTCACCGACAACGGCGCCGCCGTCGCGCTCCCAGAACGCGACCACGTGGAACGATTCCGAGAAGGGGTCATGCTGGGCAATGCTGCACGAGCGGCACTCGGTCAGCGCGGAGACGTGGTGCAGGATGATGCCGAAGAGGCTCTTCAGATCGAGCGTGCTTCCCACGGCCCGGGAGAACTCGTTGATGGCTGCGAGGCGGCTCGCGATCGAACGGTAGCGCGCTTCAGCCTCGCGCGCCTCCAGATACAGGCCGGTGTGCTCCAGCGCGGCGGCGCCGGTCGTCGTGAGGATGCTCAGGGCTTTGACTTGACCCAGGGTGAACGCGCGGCGCTGCAGCGCGTTCACGTTGAGAATGCCCACGAGCTTGCCGCCCACCATCATCGGCATCGAGATGGCCCACCGAATCTCCGGTCGCGGGTGTGCGGAGGTGAAGCGCGGATCCTTCACTTCCCCGGTCAATGTCAGCGGCTCCAGGTGCTGGGCGACCCACCCGGCGATGCCGCGATCGAAGGGCACGCGTTGGCCAAGGATGTGGTCGCGCTGGGCGCCGCGGACGGCCGCAACGTAGAGCTCGCGGCCATCGCGCGTCGGCAGCATGATGGACACCTCGTCTGCCTCGCACTGCTGCACCGCGGCGTCCGCGACTTTGTTGAGGATCGAGTTCAGGTCGAGCGTCATGGCGACGGCCTTGCTGAGCTCGTGAATGGCGAGGGTTTCGCGGAGCTGGACGTTTTCGAGGCGAAGCCGACGCACGTCCATGCATCGGCTGAGCAGCGGAAGGAGTGAGCTGATTTTGAAAGGCTTCAGCAGATAGTCGAAGGCGCCGCTCTTCATCGCCTCGACCGCGGTCTGGACTGATCCCTGGCCGGTCATGATGACCGGCACGATGAGCGGGTCCAGCTCGAGGGCCCGTCGAAGCAGCTCGATGCCGTCCATCTCCGGCATGCTGAGATCGGACAACAGGAGGTCGAAGTCTTGCTCCGTCAGCGCGTCCAAGGCCTCCTTGGGTGACGTGTAGCCCACCGCCTCGTAGTTCTGGGCGGAGAGCATCTCGCACAGGGTCGACATCAGCTCAGTTTCGTCGTCGACGACCAGGACGCGCCCCAATGCTGGCTGTCCTACCACTCGGCCCACCTCACAATCCGCGTAGCGGACGCGATCGAATCCGTCCGCCGCCCGCGCAGCGTCGGCGGAGATGTCGGTCTGCTCCGTTATGCTGGTCCATAGTTGCCGCGACCGCCTCCATTCGGGCCCGTCTCCGGGGCGGGAAGTTTTACGCGAATCGTCGTGCCGACGCCGACTTCGCTGGCGATCTCGAGCTTCCCGGCATGCTCCTGCACGATCCGCCGACAGATGGCGAGCCCGAGGCCGGTGCCCTTCCCTTCGGGCTTGGTCGTGAAGAACGGCTCCGTCACCCGTGCCAGATCGGCCGGCGAGATCCCAGACCCTGTGTCCGCGATCTCGATGACGACGGTCGGACGGCCTTCCTGACCGCCGTTGTCGGTGCGGCGGTCAGGAGCGAGCTGGACGGCGGCTGAATCTTCGCGATAGACGCGAATGGTCAGCGTTCCTCCGGACTCCATCGCATCGCACGCATTCGTGATGAGGTTCAAGAGCACCTGACGGAGCTGTTGACGATCGGCGAGGATCGTGAGGGGGCCCGACGCATACTCCGTAACCGGCGTTACGCGGCGGTTACGGACGTACCCTTGGACCAGCTCGAGGGAGTTCGCGATCTCCGATGGGAGATCGATGGTGCTGATCTGCCGCTCGGTATGCCGGCTGAATTCCAGGAGCCGCGCGACGAGCCGAGCCATGCGTTCGACTTCGGCGTCGACGATCTCGAGGGAGCGCCGCCGCTGGTCATCCTCGGCGGTCGAAGCCAGCATGGATTCGATGCGCAGGCTCACGGTCGCGAGCGGGTTGTTCAGCTCGTGGGCCACGCTCGCCGCGAGCTCTCCCATCGTCGCCAATTTGGCCGTTTGCCAGAGCTGCTGCGAGGTCGCTTTCAGCTCCTCCGTCTTGGACTCGAGCTCGGCGGTCCGAGCCGCCACGCGATCTTCCAGCTCGACGGTGAGCTGGACCAGCTCGGCGTTCGTCTTGGCCAGCTCCTCGGCCTGGCGCGCGATCTCGTCGCCGCGCTGGGTGAGCTGGTCGTGCAACGCCTTCAGACGGAGGAGCGATCGGGCGCGGGCCAGCAGCTCCGCACGATCGATCGGCTTGGTGAGGAAATCGTCGGCGCCGGCCTCGAGGGCCAAGATGCGATCTCCCCGCTCCTGGAGGGAGGTCAGCATGATCACGGGGATGCGCCGCGTCGCATCGGCAGCCTTCAGCGCCCGGCAGAAGGCGACGCCATCCATCTCGGGCATGATCACGTCGGTGAGGACGAGGTCCGGCGGGGCGGCGCGGGCGCGGGCGAGGGCGCTGCGGCCATCGGTGACCAGCTCGATCTCGTACCCAGCCTCTTCGAGGAGTGCGCGAAGGTTCTCCGCTTCGGTGCGGCTGTCCTCCGCTACGAGCACACGCTGGGTCTCGCGCTGGTCATGTTGGAGGAGCTTGTCGTACACGGCTTTGAGGCGAAGGAGCGACCGAACGCGCGCCACCAGCTCGTCGGGGTCCACCGGCTTGCTCAGAAAATCGTCGGCGCCGTTCTCGAGGGCTCGAATCCGATCGTGCTGGGCCTGAAGCGAGGTCAGCATCACGACCGGGATGACCCGCGTGCCCTCGTCGGCCTTCATCGCCTGGCACAGCTCGTGGCCATCCATCTCAGGCATCATGATGTCGGAGAGCACCAAATCTGGCGGCGATTCTTTGATTCGCTCCAACGCCACCCGGCCATTTTCGGCGACGACAACCTGGTAGCCCTCGTCCTCGAGGACGAGGCGAACCAGCTCCGCCTGGGTCTGGCTGTCTTCGACGACGAGGATGCGCTCGGTCATGGGCGGCTGCCCGGACGCTCGAGGGCGTCGGACGGTGGGACGGGCGCGTCGTAGCCGGGCCTCTGTCTGGCGACACGTCCCAGGAGGACGCTGATGTCCTCGGGCGACAGCACGTATTGGGCAGCGCCGAGCCGAACGGCCTCCGCGGGCATTCCGTAGACGACGCAGCTCTCTCGGTCCTGGGTAATCGTCAGTGCGCCGACTCGACGCATGGCCAGGAGGCCAGCCGCGCCGTCGCGGCCCATGCCGGTGAGGAGCACGCCGACGGCCGAAGGTCCGTACGCCAGGGCGGCGGAACGAAACAGCTCAGTCGCCGATGGATAGAACCCGTCGTCCGACGGCCCATTGCTCAGTCGAATGCGGCCCGGGCCGGCGCCCACGTGGCAATCGGCCGGCGCGAGGTACACGGTGCCGCCTCGGAGCGGCTCTCCCGACTCCGCGATCTTCACCCTCATCGGCGTGCATTGGCCCAGCCAGTCGGCCAGCCCATCGACAAAGCCCGGCGTAATGTGCTGCGCGACGATGATCGGGATGTCAAAGGCCGATGGGAGTGCGCCCAGGATGCGCGACAGGGCATTGGGGCCGCCCGTCGATGCGCCGATCGCGATGAGGCGGGTGCGCCGGCTCGGGAGCAGGATCGCGTGCGCCTGTTCCGACCGACCATCGACGGCTGTTGGGTCGTTGCCGCTCGTCAGAGCGGGGCCGGTTGCGCCGCCGGTTGAGCCGTTTCGCCGCGGCCAGCGATGGACGACGCGCACCTCGGCCATGAGTCGGAGAGTCTGGAGCAGCTTCTGCGCCGACTCGTCCGCCAACGGGTCCCCTGGGCCGGCCGGTTTCTCGACGACGGTGAGGGCGCCGGCTTCCAACGCCTGGAAGGTCATCGCCACCTCGGCCGCGTTGAAGCTCGCACTGATGAGCACGATGGGCGTTGCCGCGCGCTCCATGATCTGGCGCGTGGCCTCGTAGCCGCCCATGCGCGGCATGTGGACGTCCATGAGCACGACGTCTGGCCTCAGGCTGAGGACCTGCTGGACTCCCTCAGAGCCATCGCGCGCCGTGCCGACCAGGCGAAGCTCGGGATCGCCATCCAGGATCGATGTCAGATACTCTCTGGTCGTCGGCGAGTCTTCCACGAGGACGACGCGGATCATCGGCGAGCCACCCCCCCGGACCCGCCGACGCTCGGGGAATCAACGAGCCGACGGATGATCTCCAAAAGGTTCGACTGCTCCATGTCTGATTTCACGACGTAGGCGTTGGCGCCGGCTTCGATTCCTCGCTCCTTGTCCTCGCGCGAATCGAGGGCCGTGACGAGAACGACCGGGAGCGACTCGAGGGCGGGATCGCGCCGCACCCGGGCCGTCAGCTCGAAGCCGTTCATGCGCGGCATGTCCACGTCGGAGACGAGGAGATCGCATCGTTCGCTCTTCAGCGTCGTCCACGCATCCATGCCGTCCACCGCGACCCGCACCCGGTAGCCGGCGGCTTCGAGAATGTTCCGCATCAAGGACCGCGTCGTGATGGAGTCGTCCGCGGCCAGGATCAACGGCGGCGGCGATTCGTCTTCCGATGCTCGCCGAGGTTCCATCGACGGCTTCGAGCGAACGGACCGAATCAGATCGCCTGGTCGGAGGTTCAAGACCAGCTCGCCACTTCCAAGCAGCCCCGCGCTTTGGACGTGTCGCACCCGCGCCATCGGCGGCCGCATCTCCTTGACGAGAACGTCTCGGTCGCCCTCGATCGCATCGACGAGCACGACGGCCGATTGATCGGCGACCTTCAAGAGAACGGCGAGCTGGGCCGTCGTCTCAAACTCGTCGCGAAACGAAGGGGTGGCTTGGCCGTTGGCGCGCCCCGAGCGGCCGTTCGCCGTGCCGCCCGGCAGGCTCAGGAGCTGCGCGAGCGCGGCCACAGGAACGACGTCCCGATTGCTCAAGACCATCACGTCGCGGCCCTCGGCGCGCTGGATGGTCTGCTCATCGGCACGGATTATCCGCTGCACGGCGTCCAGGGGGATGAGGAACGAGGACCCGCCGGCCCGAACGAGGAGTCCGCGTAAGGTCGCCACGTTCGCCGGCAGCGCCAGCCGAATGCTGGTCCCCACGCCGACCTGGCTCTCGACGCGGACGGAGCCGCCCAGGGCTTCGACGCGCTCGCGGACGATGGCCAGTCCGAGCCCATGGCCGGAGATCTGGGTGATGACGCTGCTCGTGCTGAGGCCCGACAGGAACAGGAGGTCGACCGCAGCGTCGTCGGCGAGCGCCTCCGCGGACTCCGCCTTCAGGAAGCCTCCGCGAACCGCCGCGGCGCGGACTTTGGCCGGATCGATCCCCGCCCCATCGTCGCGGACAGAGAACTCGACGCGACCATCGGATCCGATGCCCACGCTCAAGTCGATACGGCCCCGATCGCTCTTCCCCGCGCGCTGACGCGCCGGTGGCGCTTCGATGCCGTGGTCGACGGCATTTCGGACGAGGTGGATGAGGGGGTCCTTCACCGCCTCGAGGATCTGCAGGTCAACTTCGATCTCGGATCCCTGGATCGCAAGATCCACGACCTTGCCCTGCTCCGCGCAGAGGTCGACCACCATCCCGGGAAAGACGTTCAGAATCACCGATGCCGGCGCTAGACGGAGCTGGCGCGTTTCACGATGCAGCGCATCGACGGCGTGCACCACGTCCCGTTCGTCGGCGCGCAAGTCGCTCACGAGCTGCTGCACGAGGGAGACGGCCGCCGCGATATCCGCCGCGTTGCCATCGCGCTGGCATTGGGTGAGCACCTCGGCCAACACCTCCGCGCTCCTCCGGCGCTCCGCGGCCCGCAGCTTGTGGAGGAGAAATTCCTCGCTCTGGAAAAAGAGGGCGTCGAGCTTGGACCGGGCGACGCGCAGCGTGTCCGGAGTGATGGCCGGGCGCGCGGCCGATGCCTCAGCCTGCGCCTCCGGCATCGGTGGGACGGCCGACGAGGCGTCGGCGCCATCGGGGCCGGGCTGACCTCCGCGCGGGACAGCGTCGAGTCTGGCCACGAGGGGTTCCAGGAAGGCGGCGTCGTCTCCGGCGAGGAGGTGGCTGACGCCGCGCACGCCTTCGGTGAGAAGCGAGATAAGGCTGGGTGAAAGCTGCACCTCGTCGCGGGTGAGGCCCCGAAGGATCGTCTCTATCGACTGGCAGAGCGACTCGATCTGGCGCATACCCACCGAGCGGGCCGCGCCCTTGAGGGTGTGCGCCGACCGAAAAGTCGACTCGACGAGCTGGCGCCCCGCCTCGCCCGACGCTCCTTGCGCCATCGAATTGAGGTTCGCCATCAGAACGTGGCTCAGTTCCTCTGCTTCGGCCTTGAACGTGGCCATCAGGCGCTCTCGGAGCTGCGCATCTCTCCCCGTCATGGTTCTAGCCTCGTGCTCCCCCTCGTTTCCCGATCAACCGGAGCGTCCCGCCGCGACCGTCCCGTCGCCGCCCGCGTCGGCGGCATCGGTGCGGGCCGCGACCCTGGATCGGGCGCCACCGATGCCACGGGCCGCCGCGTACGCGCGGCCGTTGGTGGACGGCTCCCGCGCGACGAGATCGCGGAGCCCGCGGGCAAGCTCATTTAGGTCGGCCGCGGCCCGCTCCACCTGTCGCGTCGAGGCCATGTTCTGGGAGGACGCCTGCTGGATGTTCTGCATGGCAAGGGACACCTGGTCGATGCCGACGACGCCCTGCTGGACCGACGCGACAATTTGCTGGGCGGCCTGGGCAGACTCGTTCAGGCCGTCGGCGAGCACGCGAATGGCATCGCCGGCGCGGTTGGCCACGGCCTCGGCGTCCTCGGAGGCCTTCACGCCCTGTTCCGCGGCCAGGACGGCCGCCTGGGTGGCCCGCTGAATCTCATTCAAGATCCCGCGGACCTGGGCGGCGGCTTGCTTCGATTGCTCGGCAAGCGCTTTTACTTCGGAGGCGACGACGCCAAAGCCCGCCCCGGCCTCGCCGGCCTTGGCGGCTTCGATGGCCGCGTTGACCGCGAGCAGGTTCGATTGCTCGGCCAGGTCGTTCACCGTGGCCATGATCTCGCCGATTGCCTGGCTCTGGTCGCTCACGGCCAGGATCCGCTGCGCGAGGCCCTCCATTCGGCCCTTCAGCTCCTGCATGCCCTGGCTGGTCTCGCTGACCGCGCGCTGGCCCTCCTGCGAAATATGGACCGTCTTCTGCGCGGTCTCCGCAACGGCCTGAGCCTTCTGCAGCGAGACCTGCGACGTCTGCTTCACTTCCTCCACCGTCGTGGTCGTCTCCTGAACCGCCGCCCCTTCCTCTGCCGCGCCGCTCGCCTGTTGGGTCGTCGCGGCGAGGATCTCCGTGGAGGCGGATGCGAGGGTGTTCACTGTCGCCCGCAGCGGCGCGGTGATGGACCGCGTTAGGGCCCACGCGATGGCCAACCCGGCGACGAAGGCGACGATGCCGACGAACAGCATGAGCCAGAATGCGCGAGATGCGTTGTCCGTGGCGGCATTGCTGGACTCGGTGAGGCGCGCCAGGGCGCCGCTGTTGAGGCGATCGACCTGCTGGCTGAGCTGGGCGCGGACCGGAATTACATCGGTCGTCGCGATGCGAACCGCAGTCGCGTCGTCGCCGGCCGCCTTCGCGTCCACGGCTCGCTGCATGGACTTCTGCCACTCGTCCGTCGTGGTCAATACGTCGTTCCAGGAAGACTTCAGCTCAGGCGAGGGGCTCTGGTCGCGGAGCTCAACTGTCGTCTTTCTCGTGCTGTCCATGGCAGTGCGCCACGCGGCCAGCGAATCGCTGCTCGGGGCGATCAGGTATTCGAGGAAGTCGGCGAGCGCGGAGTTGAGGCTCTCCCGCCGCGTCAAGGTTCCGCTCAGCTCCTGGCCCTGCTCGTGCAATGCCGCGCTCAGCGCGTCCGTCGTGCGCGGCAGCGAGAAGATTCCCACGCCCGCCACGATGGCCAGAAGTAGCAGAATGACCGCGTAGCCGGCGGTTATGCGCTGACCGACAGTCCAGTTCACGGCGTCCTCCCTCTCATAGTGATTCGTCCACGACCACTCGCGGATCGCGCGCAATGGCGTCGGGGTCCAGCATGACCACCACCTCGTCGCCGACCCGCGTCACGGCGGACGGTCGCTGCGCATCGTCGCTGGAGGCCGGGGCCTCGACGATCCCGTGCGGGACGACGCCGACGACCTCGTCCGCAAGGAGGCCATAGGGGCCGTCGCTCGCGCGGACGACGACGCCGAACCCGTGGTCGCCGCTCCGAATCTCTCCGAAGAACGAGCGAACGTCCACGATCGGGATCACGTTGCCGCGGTGAAGCGCAATACCGACAATCGCGTCGGGCGCGCCCGGGACCTGCGTGATCGATGGGATGCGAATGACGGCCTCGACCGCGCCAACGTCCACCGCGAATCGTTGGGCGCCGAGGGTGAAGAGGAGAACCCGGCCGCGCTCAAGTCGGACCGGACCGGTCTCGATGGGCCGGGCCAGGGCGCGCGCGCGCTCCAGCAGCACCTCGGCGACCGACGCGCCGGCCGGCAGGGCGCCGCCCACTTCCGCTCGGCCCATCGCACGAGCCAGGGGCTCGGTCGGGTCTGGCATCCCAGAGGCGTCAATCATGCATCCAGCACCCTTCCCCGCGGCTGCGCAGGATCGGTCGCCGATCCTGCGTCGAGAAGCTCGTGGGCGATCTCGACGATTCGGCCTGCCGTAAGGCCTTCGCTGCCCTCCACCGGAGCATCCGGGTGCTGCGCTTCGAGGATGCCGATCGCCGCGCGCAACGAACGCCGTCCCTCGGCGTGGAGCCCGTGTCGAATCAGGAGCGTGCCCAGGGCGAAGTGGGCGGCGGCGGCCCGCGGAGCGAGAAAGATCGCCCGCTGCAATGCTTCGCGGGCCGCGCCGATGTCTCCTGTCTCGCGCGCGATATCTGCCATGAGCAGGTGCGCCGCGAGGAACAGCGGGTCCGCTGCCAGCGCCGCCGCGCACGCGACGCGCGCGGCGGCCAGGTCCCCCCCGTCGGCCGCTGCCCGCGCGCGCTCCATCAACCGAACGACGGCGTTGTCCGGACCATCGTCGGTCCGGGGCTCCGCCGTCGTGTCGGTCGCCGGGTCGACGTGATCGGGAAGGGCTGCGTCCGCCGACTCCGAAGCGGGGGCGGCGAGGGCTGCGTCCGCCGACTCCGAAGCGGGGGCGGCGAGGGCCACATCGGCTGCGACCGGCGGATGATCGTCACGGAGCTCGAAGGGTCCGGGCGTCGGCGCAGGGTACCAGATCGGTGGCGGATCGAGGGTCGATGAGGCGGCCGGTCCGCCGATCAGCTGCTGTGGCGCGGCGGATTGCTCCCCGGACGAGGCCCAGGTCTCGGAGGACTTGCGGTAGAAGACGGCGCCGGGAAATGATGCGCTCACGAGCGGATGGAACAGCTCGATTGACGTCTCGGCAGGACTAACCGCCAGAAAGCCGTTCGGAGCCAGGGCACGGCCCAGTCGGCGCGCCGCCGCCTCGCGCGCATCGCGGGTGAAGTACATCAGGACGTTCTTGCAGAAGATCAAGTCGAGGCCGGTGGCGTCCGGGTTGTCGCTGGGATAGCGGTCGGCGGCAAGGTTGAGCCGGGTGAAGGTCACCATCTCGCGAATGCGCGGGTCCACCTCGAACAACTGGTCCCCCCGCTCGCGGAAGTACGTCCATATGATGGCGTCTGGCGTGTCGCGGAGGGACCAGGAGCGATACAGCCCTTCGCGCGCGGTCTCGAGGGCGCGCGGATTGATGTCCGAAGCCAGGATTGAAATGGACCAGCGATCTCGATCCGGCAGCAGGCGGTCGAGAACGATCGCCAACGAATATGGCTCCTCACCGCTGGCGCAGCCGGCGCTCCAAACGCGGATGAATTGGGCCCCAGCGCCGCGGCGCTCTGCGATCAAGGCGGGCAGGATGCTGCGCTCCAGCGCGTCGAAACAGGCGCGGTCGCGAAAGAAATAGGTCTCGCCGATGGTCAGCCACGGCATCAGCTCGCCGAAC
Source organism: Chloroflexota bacterium (assembly GCA_035652535.1). Classification (NCBI taxonomy): domain Bacteria; kingdom Bacillati; phylum Chloroflexota; species Chloroflexota bacterium. The sequence goes on along the minus strand of DASRDP010000152.1, from coordinate 17,900 downwards.
ACCGGGCTGTCGTCCGGCAGTCCTGCGAGCTGGAGCACGCCGAGGTCCGGCGATCCGGCGTGGAGCACCTTCTGGAGTCCGCGGCGTAGGTCCTCCATTCGGCTGTCCGGAACATCGAGGCCGAAGCGTGCGGCAATGATCTGCCGGGCCCGCTCCAGCGCTTCAGGCGTGACCCGCATCGCCCATCCCTTCAATGGCGGCCTGGATCTCTCGTTCTTCGGACTTCGAGAGGAATCGTTCGACGTCGTGGATGAAGAGGAGCTCGTCACCGATGGGGAGAATCCCTTCGACGTGCTCGATGCCCGGCACGATGTCTCGCGTTGGGGTGACCTGAAGCTGCGCCGCGCTTTCGACGCGCGTCACCGCGTCGACGGGAATCGCCACGGTGCGCGCCGACGTTCTGGCGATGAGAAGCTGTGCGTCGACCCCGTACGCGCGCGGAGCGAGCCCGAGCCGGCGGCGGAGGTCGAGAACCGGTACGATCTGTCCGTGCACGTTGACGACGCCGAGGCACACGTGCGGCGCGCGCGGCAACGGGGAGACGGCGACCATGCGCTCCACCCGAATGACAGAGTCGAGGGACACCGCATACGACTGGGTGTCGAGCCTGAATACGACGACGCGAATGGCGCTCGCCGCTGCGCCTGCCATGGCCACCATCACGCGCCTCGGGCCTATCATGCTACGGCCAATTCTATTAGATATCTAGAACTGTTTCGATTGTGTGCTCTTGTTCACACCAGTGCCGAGTCTGGCGGAATTCCAGCCGGCCGCGATCGGGGAGGGCGCCGTGCTTTCGCGTGAGGAAAACGAACGGCTAACGCGCGTTTCCGCGGGGACCCCAATGGGGGAGCTGTTCCGGCGGTTCTGGTTGCCGGTCCTCCTCTCCTCGGAGCTTCCGGAGCCCGACTGCACGCCCGTGCGGGTCACGCTGCTGGGTGAGCCCCTCGTTGCCTTTCGCGACACGCGGGGTTTCGTCGGCCTGCTCGGTGTCCACTGTCCGCACCGTGGTGCGAGCCTCTTCTTCGGGCGCAACGAGGAGGGAGGCCTGCGCTGTGTGTATCACGGCTGGAAATTTAACACCGAGGGCCGTTGCGTCGACATGCCAAACGAGCCGCCCGCAAGCAGCTTCAAGGATCGAGTCCGACACCTGGCCTATCCGTGCGTCGAGCGCGGGGGGATCCTCTGGACCTACATGGGCCCCGCAGACCGCGTCCCGCACCTGCCGGAGCTGGAGTGGACGCTCGTTCCGGAAAGCCACCGATACGTGCACAAGCGGTTCCAGGCGTCGAGCTATCTGCAAAACGTGGAAGGCGAGGTTGATTCGAGCCACGTGTCTTTCCTCCACCGTTCGCTTCGGCCTGACTACGACGGGGCGACGGTGTCGGGCCAGCGGCTTCTGAGCCGAGCGCGCCACTTTGCGCCGACGTTCGACGTCCGGGAAACGGACTACGGACTGGTGATCGGCGCCCGGCGAAACTGGGACGATGGGCAGTACTACTGGCGCGTCACGCAGTTCCTCATGCCTTCCTACACGATGATCCCCAGCGAGCCTGGATCCCCGATCAGCTTCACCGCGGCGATCCCCATCGATGACACACACATGTGGGGCTACACGGTGACGTGGCGACCGGACCGCCCGCTCACGTCCGAAGACGTCGCGCGAATCGAATCCTGGACGGGGATCTACGCCGAAGTGGACCCTCGTACGTTCTTCCCGGTCGCCAACATGGCGAACGACTACCTGATCGATCGCGAGAAGCAGCGGCACGATTCCTTCACCGGCATCCGGGGAATTCGGGAGCAGGACTTGGCCGTCCAGGAAGACCAGCACGGACCGATCGCAGACCGCACGATGGAGCACCTCGGCTCGAGCGACACGGCGATCATCTCGATGCGGAGGCTCCTCCTCCGGTCGATCGCCGACCTCGAGCGCGGCGTCGAGCCCATCGCCGCCGCGAGGGGTGGGGCCTACCGCGTGCGCTCGGCCGCGTTCCTGGCATCGCGAGACGCGGCGTTCGACGAGCTGCCGCTGACGCTCTGATACAATCGCCCCATTCGTCGGGAGGAGGAGTCGATGAGTGCGGGCACACCGGATCAGGGCGCCGATCTGGCCGCCTTTGCGCGGGCCCGTGAGGGGCTCGAGCAGGCGTATCAGCAGGTCCCTGACGAGGCGCTGACGTACGTGCCGGAGGGGGAGGACTACACGCTCGGCGGGCTGGCGGTCCACGTCACCGACGTGCTGCTCCACTACGTTCACGTGCTCGATCTCATGAAAGGCGCGAACTATGGCGAGGTGCGGGCGCTCGACGCTGCGGACGACGCCAAGCGGCAACGAGATGCGATGGTGCGCGACGGCTTCGGGAGCGCCGAGCGCCCGGGCGTCTTTCGGGATATGCGCGCCGCGCACGATGCCCTCGCGGCGCGCGTGCGCGCCATGGGGTCGGAGGAATACGTCCGCCCATCGAACGTGCTATACGGAGCGGACGCCACGGAGCCGTATGCCACGCGCGCGGCGGACGTGCTGGGCTGGGTGACGGACCACTACAACGAGCACATCGACCAGGTGGGTCAGCTCGTCGAGCGGTGGAAGCAGTCGCGGACGTGATCGGGCCGACAGACAGGGGTAAGATACCCACGTGAGCGCCGGCCGCGTGGCCGGCCCTCGAGACGAACCAGCGACACCCGAGTGAGGAGGTCTCCGGTGAAGATCATCGACGGCGATGGCCACGTATTCGAGGACTCTGACGGGCTCCGGAAGTATCTGCCGTCCCCCTTCAAGGACGGCCGATCGCTCGAGCGCTGGTTCCCCCCGCTCGATCACTTCCACGCCTTCATTGGCGAGACGCCGCCCGGTTCGTTCCGACGGGAAACTGGACCGAAGGAATGGATCGAATTCATGGAGGATGTGGGCATCGACACGGCCGTGCTCTACACGACGAGCGGACTCGCGGTCGGGAAGGTCTTTCATCTGGATTGGGCCATCGCCCTCTGTCGCGCCTACAACGACTGGCTCCACGAGGAGTACCTGCAGCGAAGCCCGCGATTCCGCGGCATGGCGCTCATACCCATGCAGGACCCGGACGCAGCGGCGGAGGAGCTGCGCCGCGCGGTGACGCAGCTCGGATTCTGCGGGGCAATGCTTCCGTCGACCGGGCTGGCCAGCCACCTGGGTGCCAAGCAGTATTGGCCCGTTTACCAGGAGGCGGACCGGCTCGGGTGCGCCCTCGGGGTGCACGGCGGCGCCCACAGCGGCCTCGGCTTCGATCAGATGAACGTTTACACGCCAGTGGGCGGCATGGGTCACCCCTTGGCGCTCCTCATCAACTTCTCTGGCATCCTCTTCAACGGATTGCTGGACCGCTACCCGAACGTCAAGTGGGGATTCCTCGAAGGCGGCGTCGCCTGGCTCGAGGTGGCCATCGAGCGATTCGATCGAGCCCACGAGACCCACATCCAGTGGAACCCGCGGGGCGAGCTGGCGCCGGCGCCGGATGAAGTCGTGAGCGAATACATCCGCAAGCACGTACAGGCGGGACGGCTCTTCATCGGGTGCGAGGGCGACGAGCCCACGCTGGCCCACGCGTCGGCCCAGGTGGGGAGCGAGGCGTTCGTCTATTCGTCCGACTTTCCCCACGAAGTCAACAACGCCATCTGCAAGGAAGAGATCCAGGAGATGCTGGAGTGCGAGGAGCTGACGGCGCAGGACAAGGAGAACATCCTGCACGCCAACGCCGAGCGCTTCTACGGGCTGGGCGCCGGGTCGGCCAAGGCAGCGGCCGCCGCGGCCGCTGCTGGGGGCTGAACCAGCCCGAGCAGGATCGCGAATGTCGCTCCGTCCGCTCGAAGAAGGAGGAGTGGCGGCTCAGCGCGAACCGCCAGCCTGCCCACCGGGCATCCGGCGGAGGGCGTGCGCCCACAGCACGGTTGATTCCTACAGGTGGAGCAGGGCGCGCGAGTTGCGCTCCATCGCGCGGGTGATCTGTGACGGGTCGGGTTGCTCGTTGATGACCGGGAGCGCCTTGGCGAGGGGTCCGAGACCGCCGCAGTAGTCGGACCCGAATACGACTCGGTCTGCGCCCAGCGTGTCGAGGAGAAACCGCAGCGTGCGCGGCTGCGCGCTGGCGCAGTCGACGGAGAAGTGCCGCAGGAGCACATCGGCGTAGCGCTCCTCGCCGCCTGGTCCCTTGTGCTTCCACCACAGCTTGCTGAGGAGCAGCGGGATGCCCCCGCCGGAGCTTCTGATCACGACCTGGAGGTGCGGGTAGCGGTCGAACAGGCCGGCCGCGATCATGCGGACCACGCAGTCCGAGACCGCGGCGTCGGCCGACGCGCTGACGACGACGCCCTGCCCGGCGTCTTCCAGGCGCTCCAACGTCGGGTCCTTGGCGGCGGCTGCGGCACCGCCGTGGAGGAAGACCGGCAAGCCGACCTCGCTGATGGCGCGGAAGACGGGCTCGACGGCTGGGTCGCCCATGACGTCGCCTCGGCCGTACATCATGACGGCGCGGAATCCGGCCGCTGCCATACGGCGAATTTCGGCTGCCGACTCGATTGGATTGACCCACGTGAACGCAATGCTTCCAGCCAGGCGGTCGCGGTGCGAGGACGTGCGCTCGGCGATGAGGTCGTTGGACTGCCGGACGATGGCGATCGCGTCGGCCGGCGGCAGTCGGTCCGCATTGACGCCGGCGCCCTGAGACACGATCTGAAAGTCGATCCCGACGGCGTCCATCTCCGCCACGCGGCGGGAGAAATCCGGCGAGTCAAACGGGTCGGGGCGCGGTGGCCGCGCCCCGCGGCGCTCGAAGGCTGAGCCCAGCTCCGGGGGCGTGTGATGCGCGTGCCAGTCGATCAGCATCGGGTTGCGCCTCCCGCGTGCCCAGGATCCTCGGCCGATTGGCGCTGATCGCCGTCCGAGAGCCTCAGTCTAGCACGGCCCGCCCGGTCGCGAATATGGTCGGCTACAATCGGTGCATCCTTGCGGAACCCATGCTGGGGGCTGGACTATGGCTCGCTGTTTCGCGCAGCAGATCGACCACTACGTCACCGCGATGCAGGACATCAACCGCGCAGAGACGTTTTACTGCGGGGTGCTCGGCGGCAAGGTGAAACGCAAGCGGCTGGACTACGGGCGGGAGCCGGAAGCCGACCCCCACGGCACGCGCCCGCCCTCGATGTTCGTGCAGCTCGGAACCATCGAGCTGGGGCTGTTCGGCGACGAGCTGTGGGGGCTCCCGTACCGAAAGCTGAACCGCGGCATCCCACGGTGGGCATATGAGGTCGCGACGGAGGATTTTCCCAAGCTTCTCGACCGGTTGCGGCGCGCCGGGGTGCCGTTCGACGGTCCGCAGGGCGACGACGGGGACGACGCGAGCCACGTGTGGCTGCACGACCCGGAGGGGAATTTCGTCGAGTTCGTGGACCGGGGGACGCCCAAGCGGCGCCCCCAAGACGAAGTCGAAATCGTTCGGCTCGACCGGGTCGACTACGAATCCACCGACCTCTCACGGACGGCGGACTTCTACGTCGGAGCCATGGGGTTCGAAGTGACCCATCGCGGGCGGTCACCGGAGGGAAATCCGTGCCTGGACCTTCGGCTCCCCACCTCTGGCCAGCTCTTTCGCTTCCAGCGCGTCGAGCGCCCATCAATCCAGACCTGGGCGCGCTTTCGTGGGAACCACCTCGCCTTCTACGTGCCTCACGAGGACTTCGCGGCGGCATGCGCGCAGCTCGACGAGTATGGCGTCATCAACCACGACGAGCGGGGCGACGCGACGCACGGTGATCTGCGAATCGTGCGGCGGGAGAACGAAGGGGACGGCGGCGGAGAGGGAACGTACTTCCTCGACCCAAATGGCTACAACCTGCAATACATCGCCCACGCCGGCACCCACTTCGATGAGGCACCGGCGAGCGGCGGCCGCGGGCGGCCCGGTCGATAGCGGAATGCCGAACCTTGGAGAACCCATCGAAGCGATATCCGCGTGAGGGGGGACGAGCGCGTGGCGCAAACGGTAGACCGCGCCCGGGTGACCCGGCTGCGAGCGGCGCTGAGCGAGCGAAACATCGAGAGCGAGTACTACGAGACCGGCGCGGAGGCGCTCGCGCGGTTGAAGGAGCTGGTGCCGCTGGGCTCTGAGGTGCAGACCGGCAGCTCGACGACGCTCGATCAGATCGGTTTCACGAGCTGGCTCAAGGGGCTCCACGAGACTGGCAAGCTGCGCTATTTTCGCGCGGAAACGCAGCAGCACGCAGACCCAGCCGTCCGTACGGCGAACCGCCGACGAGCGACGCTGGCCGAATATTTCCTCGGCAGCGTCAACGCCCTGACCGAAGACGGCGTGGCGGTCGTGTGCGACGCGTCGGGCACGCGCCTGGGCGGGTATATCTTCGGCGCTCAGCGGGTGATTTGGGTGGTCGGGGTCAACAAGATCGTGCCGACGCTCGAGGACGCCATGCGCCGCATTCGCGAGGTGGCCCTACCCGGTGAGGACGCGCGCGTGAAGGCGCTGGGCGAGGCGGGAAGCGCTATCAATAAGGTCGGCATCTTCTACGGCGAAAGCGCGATCGGACGGATCCGGATGCTCCTCATCGGCGAGCCCCTGGGGTTCTGAGCAGCGTCCTGCGAGCCGCGCGGCTATCCGGCGGAGGCTTCGAGCCCGGGCGCGGCGTGCATCTCGCGCAGCGGCGAGCACACAATCCAGACCGACGAGGAGGCCATGCCGATGGCCGCGACGACGAGCGTCGCGCGCAGGCCCAGGCTTTCCGCCAATATGCCGCCGAGCAGCGAGCCCAGCGGCGCGGCGCCGAAGACAAGGAACCGGATCGTGGCGTTCACTCGGCCGTGGAGGGAGGCCGGCGTACACGCCTGCCGCAAGCTGAGCTGGTTGATTCCGTAGACGAGCCCACCCAGCCCGCACGCGAACTGGCCGACTCCAAGGAGGGCGAGCTGCATCGGCCGCGGTCCGACGGCGAGGGGGGCGAAGAGGCCGGCGATCCCCTCGGCCGTCGCTGCCACGGCGATCGCCGGCCCAACGCCGAGCTTCCGAGCCACGGGTCCGGCGAGGAACGCGCCGACGAGGCCGCCGACGCCTCCGATCGCCATGACGAGCCCGATCACCCCCGCCGGCAGGGCAAGGTCCTGGGTGAGGAAGAGCAGGTAGATGGCCGGAAAGCTCGCGAACAGGTTGAACGTGCAGTTGCGCGCCGTGATGGAGCGAAGTGTCCGGTCTGCCCAGACCGTATGCACTCCGGCGCGAACCTCCGCCCAGGCGCATGGCCGCTCCTGGCTCCGGACCAGGCGGAGCTCCGGCCGCCGGATGGAACGGAGGAAGATCGCCGAGACCAGGAACGAGGCGGCGTCGCCGAAGATCACGACCGGAGCCGCGAAGAGCTGCAGCAGATACCCTGCCACGCCGGGGCCGATGATCGACGCCAGCGACCGGCTGAGATGCAGCTTCCCGTTCCCGTCCGTCAGCTCGGCCCGCCGGATCAGCGACGAGAGAAATGCGATGTGCGCTACGTCGAAGACGAGCGTCATGCTGGCGAGGAGGAAAGCCACGACGTAGAGATGCTCGATCCGCAGGGAGCCGAAGGCCGCGGCGACGGGGACGTAGGCGAGCGTCACGCCTCGCCCGACGTCAGAGAGGATGAGGATGGGTCGCCGCCGAACGCGGTCGATCCAAACGCCGGCGAAGAGCGCGATGAGGAGGAACGGCGCATTCTGGGCCACGCCCAGCAGCCCGAGCTGCATCGGGGTGGCCCGCAATGCCAGCACTGCGGTCATCGGCAGTGCCAGGCTGGTGAGCTGAGAACCGAAGAGGGAGACGGTCTGTCCGGCCCAGAGCTTAACGAAGTCGGGACGGCGCCACAGTGCGGAGAAGTGCAAGGGACTCCAGCGAAATCGGGGGACGGGTCGTTACAAATACAGCAAATTATTGCCGCTGGAAATATACAAACACGGCCGATCGAATCACAAGGTGGCCCTTCGGTCGGTTTAAGTTATGAGGCAACAACGGGTGGCGCTGCGCGTGGCCCCCGCCTGCGGCAATGGGACGATTCCGTATGATTCCCCTGAGCGACCTACCCCGCGTTGCAGGAGGCGCCCATGGCGCAGGTGATCGACTATCGCTCGCTGGTCGGCTCGAACCCCGACAAGATGTTCAAATCCACCCTATTCGAGAGCCCGCGGATGCTCCTCGGGCTGAACTGTCTCGAACCGGGCCAGAGCGACCGCGTCCACACGCATGCAGACCAGGACAAGTTCTATTTCGTCGTCGAAGGCGAGGGCGAGTTTGAGGTGGGGGGCGAGACGGTCCATGCGGGACCGGGCCACACGGTGCTTGCCCCCGCCGGCGTGACCCACGGCGTCAAGAACGCCGGTCTCCAGCGCCTCGTAATCTTGATGGGCCTCACGCCCTGGCCCGGGCCCTAACGGGATGGTTCGCGAAAGTCGTTCGTCCTGAGCTTGTGGAAGGAAGGACGGGCGATGAATTGGTCATCCTGGGGGCGTAGCCCGAAGGATCTCGCCTCAGAGAGATGCTTCGCTGCGCTCAGCATGACGGGCGTTCGCGAGTCGCGATCGAGTAACGGACGGGCGGTGATTTCGTCATCCTGGGGGCATAGCCCGAAGGATCTCGCCTCAGGGAGATGCTTCGCTGCGCTCAGCCCGAGGATAAACGGGGTAGACTATGGGGCCGGAGGCCGCCAGAGGTCTCTGTCCAGGGGCAATCGCGCCGGGGCCTTGACTGAGCCGTCCGGCCAGCCCAACCCGGGGAGTGGGACTGCGTGATTGAAGGTGTGCGCCGCGTCCAGGAGCTGATGGAGCGCGAGAACTACGTGACCGACCGGGCGATTGCCACGACCGTCTACCTCGCGATGGAGCTGCGGAAGCCGGTGCTCATCGAAGGGCCCGCCGGTGTGGGGAAGACGGAGGTTGCGAAGGTGCTCGCCCACGCCCTCGGCACACGGCTCATTCGTCTGCAATGCTACGAGGGCCTGGACGTGAATACCGCCCTCTACGAATGGAACTTCCCAAAGCAGATGCTGCGCATGCGGATCGAAGAGGCGGGGGAGCTATCCACCGACGAGAAGGAGCGGCTCATCTTCAGCGAGTCGTTTCTTTTCAAGCGGCCGCTCCTGCAGGCGATCACGGAGCCCGAGCGGCCGCCGGTGCTGCTGATCGACGAGATCGACCGTGCCGACGAGGAGTTCGAGGCCTTTCTTCTCGAGGTGCTGTCGGATTTTCAGGTGACCATCCCCGAGCTGGGCACCATCGAGGCGGCGCATCGGCCATACGTGGCTCTGACGTCGAATCGGACCCGCGAGCTAAGCGATGCGCTCAAGCGACGGTGCCTTTACCTCTGGATCGACTACCCGACGTTTGAAAAGGAATCGCAGATTATTCAGAGCAAGGTGCCGGGCATCACTCGCGATCTGGCCCACCAGGTCGCCGCGTTCATGCAGGTCGCCCGCCAGCTCAAGCTCTCCAAGATTCCCGGCGTGGCCGAGACGCTCGACTGGGCCGTGAGCCTCATGGCCCTGCACCAGGATCACCTGGAGCCGGAGGCCGTGTCGGAGACCCTCGGCTGCATCCTGAAAGACCGGGACGACATCGTCCGCTACGCGGGCCCTCGGGTGGAACGGCTGGTTCGCGCCATCGGTGAGATTGCCGACGAACAGCTCGCGGATGCGGCGCCGGACCTGCTCGCCCGCGTCGAGGCATGACGCGACCGCTGTCATGCTGAGCGAAGCATCTCCGGGGGCGAGATCCTTCGGGCAGCGCCCTCGAGATGACCGTCCCCCCGTTCGCCCTGGGGCCTTCGGCGTCGCACAGGCCAGGCCTGCCGAAGGGCGGGCCGCCGCCGTGAACTGCGGGCCGGGGCGCGGCGTGCGCACCACCGCCCGGTGTCATGCTGAGCGAAGCGAAGCATCTCCGGGGGCGAGATCCTTCGGGCTACGCCCCCAGGATGACCGTCCCCCCGTTCGCCCTGGGGCCAGCCGAGGACGAACGGGCGAGAAACGCGGACTCGGAACCAGTGCCGCGACAGGAGGGCGAAATGGAGGCTGAGGGCCATCGAGGAGCGCGCGCGGACCCGTCACGCGCATCCCGGGCGAACCTCGCGCACAACGTGATCGACTTCGCGCGCTTTTTGCGTGCAAACGACCTCATGGTCAGCCCGGCCGAAGTGCACGACGCGGTGCGCGCCATCCGCGTGATCGATCTCGGCGATCGCGGCGAGTTCTATCTTGCTCTGCGGTCGGTGCTGCTGTGGAACCCGGACCAGCGGCCGCTATTCGACGAGCTGTTCGAGCGCTTCTGGGGCGGCTGGTCGGACGAGGAATCGCTCGTTCGAGAGGAGCGGGCCCCCACCATCGCAGTGGCCCGAGAAGAGGGCGCCGAAAGTCAGCCGAGCGGCGATTCGTACAGCGCGATGGAAGCGGTGATCGAGAAGGACTTCTCCGACTTCAAACCGGACGAGCTGGGCGCGGTGGCCCGCGCGTGCGTCACCATCGCCCGGCGTGTCGCGACGCGGAAGAGTCGACGTTACCGGATCACGACGCGAGGCACGCGAGTCGATCCCCGTCGGACCATTCGACGCAACGTGCAGTTTGGGGGCACGGTCATCGAGCTGGCGCGCATGGAGCGGAAGATCCGAAAGCCGCGCATCGTGGTCATCTGCGACGTGAGCCGGAGCATGGAGCAGTACAGCGTCTTTCTGCTGCAGTTCATGCACTCCATGCAGAACGTCATCGGCCGCATCGAGTCCTTCGTGTTCAGCACGTCGCTGCATCACGTCTCGAGTTACTTCAAGCACGCCGACATTCAGACGGCGCTCGGCGAGATCGCGGCGGACATCCCCGATTGGTCGGGCGGGACGCGAATCGGCGAGAGCCTGCGGACCTTCAACGAGAGCTTCGCGCGACGGATGGTGGACCCGCGGACGGTGGTCATGATCCTCAGCGACGGATTGGATACCGGGCAGACGGATCTTCTCGCCGAGCAGATGGCGATCCTGCAGAAGCGCGCGGCGCGCTTGATCTGGCTCAATCCGCTCCTGGGGCGAGAAGGGTACCAGCCGGTCGCGCGCGGGATGGTCGCCGCGTTGCCATACGTCGACATCTTTGCTGCCGCGCACAATCTGGCCAGCCTACAGAAGCTGGCCAACAGCCTGGCCGCGCCGCGCGGTCCACGCTCAATCGCGACCCAGCGCCTCGCCGGCTGATCCGGCGCTCGCCGTTCGCCGACGATACAATGAGCTGAGGGAGCTTGCGATGACCGTATCGTAATGGCCCTCGACCAGGTCCGCGAGCACGGTTGGCAGCTCCCGCCCGCGGTGAGGCCCTATGGCGATCCAACGGCCGATACACGGAGGTAACGTATGGACGAGGTTCTGGAGCGCCTGACGGAGTGGCATGCGGCCGGCAAAGACGCGGCGCTGGCAACCGTTGTGAAGACGTCTGGCTCGACGCCCAGGCGCGAGGGCGCGAAGCTGCTCGTCGGATCCGAGGGTCAGCTCGTCGGGTCGGTCAGCGGTGGCTGCGTGGAGACCGACGTCGCGATGCACGCCCTCGAGGTGCTGAAAGCGGGCAAGCCACGACTCGTGAGCTACGGCATCAGCGACGAGTTCGGCATCTCGGTCGGCCTCTCATGCGGGGGGACGATTGAAGTGCTCATCGAGCCCCTGCCGGCGGAGCGGAGGCCGTGACCTCCGCGTACGACGAGATCGCCGAGCTGGTTCGACAGGAGACTCCGGTCGGCGTTGCGACGGTCCTGCGTCCCGAGACGCGCCTGGGTCGGCGCGTAGTCCTAACCGGCGGCGAGCTGCGGGGCTCCCTAGGCGATGCCGCCCTCGACGCGGCGGCGCTCGACCAGGGCGCGCGGCTCCTGCGATCCGGCCAGTCGAAGGCCTTCACCGCGCGGGATTCTGCCGGCGACGAGGCGGAGATCTTTTTCGACGCCTACCCAGCGCCGCCGACCCTCCACATCTTTGGGGGTGTCCACGTCGGGATCCCCCTCATGAAGTTCGCGAAGATCCTCGGCTTTCGGGTCAACGTCATCGACCCTCGGGGCGTCTTCGCCACGCGGGAGCGCTTTTCCGAAGCGGACGATCTGGCCATCGAGCATCCGGAGGACTACCTGGCCCGCGCGCAGCTCCACGAGAACAGCTACGTGGTGGTGCTGACGCACGATCCCAAGCAGGATGAGCCGATCCTCGAGCGGGTGCTGCAGACGCGCGTGAGCTACATCGGCGCCATCGGCAGCCGCAAGACGAACCAGGAGCGCGTGCAGCGGCTCCTCGCCCGCGGCGTCGACCGCGAGCGGCTCGCGGCGGTGCACTCTCCGATCGGGCTCGACATCGGGTCCCAGGCGCCGGAGGAGATCGCGCTCGCCATCATGGCGGAAGTGGTCGCGGCGCGATACGGGAAGGCCGGGACGCCCCTCCGCGACACCGCCGGCGCGTTCGCGCCCGCCGCCAGCCGGTAAGCGTGCTCTTCCTCAACAACGACGACGTCCAACGGGTGCTTACCGTCGAGGACACGCTCCGCGTCCTGGAAGATGGGCACCGGGAGCTGGCGAGGCACGAGCTGGTCGCGCGGCCGCGCGTCGACATCTATACCGAGACGGACGACCCGGCGCGATTCCATCGCTGGGGAACGATGGAGGGCTCGAGCAAGGGGCTCCATCGCCACGTGATTCGGATGAAGTCGGACATCATTAGCTGGCGGGACATCGGCGACGGACGGCGCGTGGAGGACAAGTACTGCACCCAGCCGGGCCTCTTCTGCGGGCTCCTCTTCCTCTTCGACACCAACACCGGCGAGCCGCTGGCCATCATCAACGACGGATACCTCCAGCATCTGCGGGTTGGCGGACTCGCGGCGCTGGGGGCGAAGTACCTAGCGAAATCCGATGCCAGCGTGGTGGGGATGCTGGGGTCTGGCGGCATGGCTCACAGTCACCTCCTCGCCTTCGCCGCCGTGCGATCCATCAAGCGCGTGCAGGTCTACTCGCCGACGGCTGCGCATCGCGAGGCGTATGCCCGGGAGATGTCGGAGGCGCTCGACCTGGACGTGATTCCCTGCGGGAGCGCCGAGGAGGCGGCTCGCGGCGCCGAGATTCTCGCGAGCTGCACCAGCTCGGTGACGCCAACGGTGTTGGCGTCGATGGTGGAGCCTGGCATGCACCTGACCCAGGTGATGGGGGAGATCCATCGGGACGCGCTCGCGCGGATCGACGTGGCCATCGGCGGCGACCCGACGAGCCAGGTGGTGCAAGGCGTGCCCATCGACGACTCTCGCGGCTTCACCACGTACCTGGCCGGGAGCCGTGTCGCGCTCGAGGAGGCGATGGGACCCGGCAGCAGGCGCGACGATCTAACGTCGGGCGGCGAGTCCCGCCGAGAACGGACGGCGTCCCAGCGGGCGCGGGTCGTCCCGCTGGTGGACCTCATCGCAGGCACGGCCAGCGGACGGCAGAGCGCGCGTGAGGTGAGCGCGTCCGGCGGCGTGATCGGCGGCGGCGGCGGCAAACAGGGGCTGCAGTTCGTGACGGTGTCGTCGCTCGTCTACGACCGTGCGAAGGCCGCGGGCCTCGGCCGCGAGGTCCCCACCGAGTGGTTCCTGCAGGACATCCGGAACTGATTCGTCCCCTGCTGGGCTAAAGGCGCCGCGACGGGCCCGGTCGAAGACATTGTGCGGCATTTCGGAGCGGAATCCGGGGGCCCTTGCAGCGGGCGACGTGCCGAACGCTGGCGATCTCTCTTATGCTGATCGAAGCGTAAGGAACAGAGGGCGCTGCCGTCCATGGTGTTCGAAGTGTTACCGTCATACAATGCAGCGCTGCAGGATGCGTGGGGTAGCTGATGAGTCTTCTAGAAGAGCCTACCGTCTATCCGACCGCCGCGGCACGTCTCGTCGCCTGACCTGAACGGAGGCAACATCTTGCTCGGTGCCGGCAACGTCCGTCTCATCGAAATCCTGCTCGTTGAGGACAACTCCGGCGATGTGCGCCTCACCATGGAAGCCTTCCGCGAAGGGAAGCTGGCCAACAATTTGACCGTCGTCAGCGACGGCGAGCAAGCGCTCGCCTACCTCGAAAGGAAAGGCGCCTACAGCGACGCCACGCGCCCCGATCTCATTCTCCTTGACCTGAACCTGCCCAAGGTGAGCGGCCAGGAGGTGCTGGCGAAGATCGGCCAGGACCCGTTGCTCGCGAGCGTTCCCGTCGTCGTGCTGACCGCCTCGCGCGACGAGCACGACGTCCTGCGATCCCTCCGGCTCGGCGCTGCCGCGTACATGACGAAGCCCGTGGACGCGGCGCAGCTCATCCAGCTCGTCGAGGAGATCCACGCGTTTCGCCTCGGCATCGTCACGTCCGACCTGGCCGAAGCCCGGTAGTTGGTGTTCAGCGCCTGCGACGGGTACGACGCGTTCGCGCCCGTTTACCATCGGCACTGGCGCCGCTTTAGCTTCTTCGCGCCTCAGGTGCTCGACGCGCTCGCCTTGAAGGACTTGCCGCCTGGCGCCCACGTCCTGGACCTGTGCTGCGGCACCGGTCAGCTTGCACGGCATCTCGTCGAACGCGGGTTTCGCGTCACCGGGCTCGATGGATCGAGCGCCATGCTGGCATACGCGCGCCAAATCGCGCCAAGCGCCGCGTTCATCCACGCGGATGCGCGCGACTTCACCCTGGAAACCCCGGCAGACGCCGTGGTTTCGACGTCCGACAGCATGAACCACATCATCGATCTCGACGGCCTGGCCTCGGCCTTCTCCTGCGTGCGCCGAAGTCTGGCGCCCGGTGGACCCTTCGTGTTCGACCTGAACACCGAGGAGAAGTACCTCCGCCACTGGACCGGCTCCTTCGGCATCGCGGACGAGGACCAGGCTTGCATCGTGGAGGTGGAATACGACCGGGCGAGCCGGATCGCTCGGTTTCGCGCGACCGTCTTCATGCGCGGGAAGGGGTGGGAGCGCAAGGACATCGTGATCGACGAGCGGTGCCACTCGGAATTGGAGGTTCGCGACGCGCTGTCGGCGGCCGGCTTTCGCGACGTCGCGTTTCTCGATTGGCGGCGAGATCTGGACCCGAACGGCGAGCCAGCGAAGCTCTTCGTCGTGGGCCGCGCGTGACGGGCTTCGCCTCGGCCGCGGGCCCGTCGCTTGCCGTGACCGCCGAGGCGTGTCAGCCCACGCCGGACGCCGGTGTGTGGCGAATGACGTGGCGCGTCCGCAACGACGACGTCGAACCGGTGTCGGTCCTGGCGGCGTGGCTGCCGCACGGCCGCTTCCGAAGCCCGCGCCGCGACCTCGACCCGCCGGCGACGATCGCCCCCGCAGGCGACGAGACGCTCGATTTCTTCGTGGCCTGCCGCGAGGACGCGGGAACGGTGGTCGAGAACGCGTTCGTCATCCTCAACCTCCGATGGCGCAGCGCAGACTGGCGTGTCTTCGCGCGCCTTCGCGTGAGTTTCCGGGAGGATGGCGCGCCGGACGCTGAGACGGTGCTCGTTACGACGCAACCGGTCGGATTCTCCCAGTCGTGACCCGCGAGTGAGGGAACCGGCAGGATGGCGACGAGTACAATATGACTATGGACCCAGGGGGAACGACATGAACGAAGAAGATCGGTACGTCATGTCGCGCATGCGCGGCTGATACCGAAACTGAAGCGGTGACTTCGAGGAGACCACGGGAATGGTCTCGAGCGTTTTGCATACGACCGCTTCGGATCTGGCGGCGAAGCTCGCCGTGTTCGCCCGCGAGTACGCCGACGATCCCGAGTACCAGGAGCTCCGCAAGGAGTTCCCCCTCGACTGGCCCATGTAAATCACCTCACTGGAGTCGAACCCGATGAAGCGTTGGTGGCCCGTAGGCGCCTCCCTGATCGCCGGCGTGCTGGTGATCGGGGCGGTGGGAATTCTGACGAACGCCGGAGAGCGCTCGGCGATGGCCCAGCAAGGCGACGTGTCCGAGCTGGCGCGACGCGCGATCGGCGGACCGGGCGGCGCCCAAAGCGTCACATTGCTCCCCGGCCAGCTTGCGTCAAACGCTCCGCTCGACCTTCCCCTCCCGCCCGGTGCGAACGTCGTCGGCACCATCGTCCGAGACCTGGGGAATGGGATCATGACCTGGGACGTGATCATGGACGTGTCGTCGGCGCCAGCCGACGCCGGCGGATTCTTCGACCAAAACCTCCCGTCGCGGGGATGGCGGCCGCCGTCGAATTTTGGTGACCAGGGGCCGCCCCAGGGGCTCTTCTGCCAGAGCGATCAGGGGCCGTGGGTGGGCGTGCTCGCGGTGCCCGTGAGCGACTCGTCCAGCGACGTTCGCGTGCACATCGAGTCTGGCGACGCGGGCCTCTGCGCCGGACCGCCGCCGCCACCGCAGCAACAGCCGTAACCTCTGCCGGATCGATTCGGCGAAACGGGGCCCGGAGCGGAACCCTCCGGGCCCCGCGCTGTTTGCGCCGAAAACGTTCACAAGTGCGATCGAACCGTTCGCCTGAGCGCTCGGACATGCGTCTGTCAAGTCGAGCGACGCGAGGGATCTCGTCGCGAGCGGTCAGTCGCTCAACCCCTCGTCGGCCTCGGAACGATTTGATCCGTCCGGTCCCCCGGCCGAAGCGCTCGTCGCGAGGTGTTGTCGAGGATTCGTCACTGTCGCCTCAGGCCCCGGCGCTGCTCCCGGTGGCCACGAAGCGGTGATTGTCGATGCCCACGAGCCCGAACGCGGGCACGCTGACGGTCCGTGAGGGATCATGGGTCGTGCGCCCGATAGCCGTCGCGCGCTTCCCATGCTCGGCCGCGACGCGGATCACTGCCCCCGCGTCGCTCGGGGGGACGATGAGGCAGAAGCCGATCCCCATGTTGAAAACGCTGAACATCTCCGCCCAGTCGACCCGGCCGCGCTCCCTGATGAGCCGAAAGATGGGAGGCACCTCAGGAAGATCGTCGATCACGTAGCCGCAATCGCACGTCAGGCGACGGAGGTTCAGGAACCCGTCGCTGGTGATGTGGGCCAGCCCGCGCACCTGGAGGCCGGCCGCCAGCATCTCGACGACCTCCTGGACGTAGATGTGGGTGGGGCGGAGCAGCTCGTCCCCGACGCAGCCCTCGAGTCCGGGCGCTGAAGCGCGAACGTCGAGACGGTCGTTGCCCGAGAGGAGGACGCGCCGGGCGAGGGTGAGCCCGTTGCTGTGGACCCCGTTGCTCTCGATGCCGACGACGACGTCCCCGGGCTCGACCTGGCGGCCGGTGATAATGCGATCGAGGGCGACGGTGCCGATGGCCGTACCGGCGAGGTCGAAGGCGTTGTGGCCGGCCTCGCCGGCGATGATCTCCGGGAGCTGAGCGATCTCTCCGCCGGAGATCGAGATCTTCGCGCGGCGGGCGCCCTCCTCGAGGCCGACGGCGATCTCGTCGAGGAGGGCGGGGTCCATGCGCTGGATGGCGATGTAGTCGACCATCGATATGGGCTCGGCCCCCACGCAGATCAGGTCGTTCACGTTCATC
Source organism: Chloroflexota bacterium (assembly GCA_035652535.1). Lineage (NCBI taxonomy): Bacteria > Bacillati > Chloroflexota > Chloroflexota bacterium. Next base: position 381 of record DASRDP010000152.1, on the reverse strand, counting down.
GCGACGCAGTCGATGCCCACGGTGTCGTACCGGTCCATCATCTGGGCGACGAGCACCTTCGTCCCCACGCCGTCGGTCGAGATCGCCATGCCCAGGCGGTCGTCGATGCGGACGACGTTCGCGTACTGGCCGAAGTCCAGCTCGACCTGGCCCGCGCCCCGGCGTGTCCACGTCCGGCGAAGGCGCGCGGTGAGGCGCTGGAGGCCGGCCTCTTCCCCCTCGGTATCGACGCCGGCCGCTGAGTAGGTTGGGTGAGGGCCGCCCGTCATGGGGCTTCGCGACCGAACGATCGGTCGACGCATGCCTGGGCGGTGGCGGCACGGGCCCGCCCCCCCATCCCGACCTTCCCCCGCAAGGGGGGAAGGAGCGGACGGCGCCTCT
>DASRDP010000151.1 GCA_035652535.1 Chloroflexota bacterium | reverse complement strand
CCGCAGACCCCCATCCTCCAGAAACCCGTAATACAGCGACGTCCCCCGATGCGAGCAGTGCTCCCCCAGCAGCCCATAGCCGCCCTGGGCATCCCGAAACAGAACCAGGTCCTCCCCCAGGAGCCGGACACGCTTCATCGGCCGCTCGGCCAGCTCGGAGGCCGCGGCCACCGGCTGCCAGTAGCGCCGCAACAGCTCCCCGCACGGCGTCCCGGGCCCAACGCGCGTGAGCAGCTCGTTCTCTTCTGCGGTCAGCATGGTTTCCTCCTCCGGGCCGCGTGAGCGCGCTAGGCGCGCGCGTACACGATGTCAGGCATGTCCAATCGCACGCCGTTCCTGGCCAGCGCGTCGGCATAATCCCGACGGACCTGCGGGTCTTCGCGCTCGAAGTCGATCATCGTTCCGCCTTCCGCGGTCGAGGTCATCACGCCGTTCTTCGTTTGCGCACGGCGCACGCCGAAGGGGAACTTCGCGCTGCCGTTGCGCAGGGCGAGCTGCAAGGCGCGCTCCGGTCCGGTGTTGAAGTGCTGGTGGTACCAACCGGTGGGCGGGCTGAAGGCGCTGCCGGGCTTCCAGTCGATCCGGACCACCTGGTCGCCGTAGCCGTTCTCGTACGGGCGCTCGCCCAGGTCGTTGGGCCACATGAGGGAGTAGCCGACCGACTTGATGATGAGGAGGATCGCGCCGCCTCCGTGGTGGTGGGCCTTCACGTAGCGGCCGACGGGCCACTCGGCGAGATGGCCGATGAGGCTGTTGCTCGCGATCTCGAACTGAGTGAGCAGCAGCCCCGGCCCCTTCCGCTCGGATGGGTCGATCTGGGCCGTGCGGACGTCCGGGATGAAGTTCGTCTCCCACAGGTACGACTCGTACTCCCCACCCGCGCCGCGCGGCCGGCGCTGGTCCAGCGTGAAGTAGTCGGCCTGACCGGCGAACCGCTCGCTGAAGGTGAAAGGTGTCCCGTAGATAAACTCCTCGTTGTAAAAGAGGTCGAAGACGAGCGGCGCCGTGGTGAAGGCCGCGTAGCGGACGGGCTGGCCCATGGCGTAGATGCGATGAGGAACGTTGAGGGGGATCGCGAAGAGGCTCCCCTCGTGCCACTCGAACTGGTGCGTCTTGCCGGACGGGTCCTCGACCGTCGTCGTCCCGCTCCCCTCGAGGACGTAGATCACCTTCTCGTACAGGTGTCGCTCGAGCTTGGTGCTGCCGCCGGCGGGGAGCCGGGCCACGTACATCCCGGTGATCCCCTCCATCCCCTTCATGATGGAGAAGTAGACCTCCGCGCCGATCCGGTCCCAGTAGCCGAACTCGGGCTCCGCGAGATCGGTGAGGCCGTACCCCTCGATGACCGGTACACCTTGTCGTCGCACCCACGCCTCATATGGCGTCGGCGTATTGCCCCACGAGCGGGACGCATCGCTGCTGGCCTGTGCGGTCATCGGTCACTCACCTCAAAACACGTCTGTTACTCTATGATTCGTGCGTCGAGCGGGTGTTCGCGCCCCGCCAGAAGGCGGTGGGCCACACGGCCCGCCCTACGGTACCGCGGGTCACGCATCCAGATACGCAGTGCGTCACGGACGCAGTTGAGACGCGGTGCATTACACCCCCAGCCGCGCTTTGCCGGGCGGGATCTCCACGACCTCGTGCCGATCATCGAACACGGCCTCCCGCGACCGTCGCGCAACAGCGATGGCGCCCTCCATTGTGCCCGCCGCTTGATCGCGCTCGGCAAGCCAACCCTCGAGGTCAATTGAGCCGTTGCTGGCTGGATCGCGCACGAGGCCGCGCGGGTCATCACCCCGCTGCACCGCCGCGATGGCGTCGAACAGCATCTGCCGGAGGATCATGATGCCGTGGTCCGACGCGCCCAGGTGCTCCCGTGTTCGGTCGAAGATCGCGCCCTGCGTCTCCCACGCCATGCCGTCCTGACTCGAAAACGTGTCCATGTGGTACTCGCCCTTCTCGTTGACCCACGAAGGCTCGTAGGAGACCGGTGGCTCCTCGGCCTGCTCCACGGGAAGCCCATCCACGCTGGGACGAAACTCCACGCGCACGATCCGTGTGTGTTCGTCGTCGATGGGAACCCGCCAATGCATCGAGCCGGAAAGGCGCAGCATATTGGGGAAGACCAAGAGATTCCCCCAGCCGGTGCCGCCGCGGGGGCCCTCGTACGTCCAGCTCTTCAGCAGACCCCATTCGAACTGCTGGAACCCGTACCGAACGAAGGGCCGACCGAACCCGCCGCCCATCTGGGGGCGGCCTTTCGTCTTGAAGGTGTACGCGTGGAGGAAGTAGGTGTGGGTGACGTCTGCGGTGTTCTCCTCCGCCTGCAGCCAGTTGCAGTTGAGAACGGGTCGGATCTCGATGACGCGGGTTCCTTTGTCCCACGTCAGGATGTCCCAGCGGGGGAGGAGGGGCTGCTTCTCCGGCGGCCCCAGGTATGCGAAGAGCACCCCCGCCAGCTTCTGCACCGGATACGCCGGATGGCGCAGCGTGTGGCGCATCAGCGACTGCGCCGGCTCAAACGGCTGCTCGATGCACGCGCCCGTCGCGTCATACAGCCACCC
>DASRDP010000150.1 GCA_035652535.1 Chloroflexota bacterium | reverse complement strand
TACCGGATGCGGGCCTACCAGGACCCGCCGCCGGAGGAAGGAGGCGCTGCTATCATTCGCTGACCTGCCCGGGGCTCTGCACTATTCGCGATCAGCTCTCTGCACTTTTGATGATCGCCAACAGTGCGGGACGTCCGGCACGAGAATGGCGTCTCTCAGGAAGGGCTGGCTATTGCTTCCGGCCTCGATTGCACCGTCATCAGCGCAGTCGAGCGTGGAGTCCGCAATCCGTCCTTGCTGAGCGTGTACTCCTTGGCCGACGCGCTTGGCGTGCCGATCACTCGGCTGCTCCCATGTGATGACAGCGTCACCCCGAACGGATAGATTCGCGCCCCGTTTCATTCGCTCTCGGCGTCCGCCGACTGCCCACCATGACGCGCTCGTGCGTCGCCGTTGCGCTCGCAGCGGATCCTTCCAGGAGCGTGACTCAAATGCGCCACTCACAGCCACACGACCCTCTCTCGGCGAACGACTATTCCCGCAATCGTGGATTCCTAATCGCTCGCCGCGAGGGTCCGACCATCCTGGCGCTCGCCTATGCAGGTCGGTCCGAGGACGCGCGGGCCGCGCTGGAGAAGGCGAGCCGCGATCAAAGCGAGGACGAAATGGATCCAGCAAATGAGCTCGCCGACTATCTGGAGGCCGCGGTTATCATCCGGGACCGCAAGCTCGCCGCGGCATTCGCCGGCCTACTGGGTGATCTGACCGCCGTCCACAGGCAGATCAGCGTATCGAATGTGGCGCGACCTCTGGGCGAAGCGGCGGCGCTGACGGGTGACCTCGCAACCGCGCGCCGCCACTACGATCGATCGCTCACGTGGGCGACCCAGATTCGCCACCGACCCGAAATTGCCCTGACGCGGCTCGCGCTCGCCGAGCTCCTGCTGGAGGGATCCTCGGACGAGCGTGCTGAGGCGAAAAGCCACCTAGACTTTGCGATCGAGGAGTTTCGCGCGATGAAGATGCAGCCGTCCCTGGAGCGCGCGCTCCGCCACAAGGGCCTACTGCACGCGTAGACCGCACAACATCTCGCCATAGCGTCTCGTTTACTTAGCTGCGCACCCCCACGCAGGCTTCGCCCATCATCTCATCCCGCTCTCGGGGAGCCCAACTTCAATCCCCCGCCGGCGCAGAAGCGGCATGACCTTGTCTCCAAACGTGCGTAGGCCGACGAGGAAATCCTGGAATGCCATCACAATTCCGTCGACGGCGCCGTTCACGGCCAAGTCCTCAAAAAACTCGGCGGTGTGCTCAGGTCCTCCCACGCAGGTCAGACCGCCGTAAATGATCCGATCCTCCGACTCATACCGATCCTTCATGTTCGCGACGCGCTCAGCCGTCCGGTCACGAGCCCGGAGGTGGAACACGTTGTCAATCGCGTCACGGTCGGCTCCAACCACATAGTCCTGGTACATCGCCCGTGCCGCATCCTCAGTCTCGCCGAGGATGAGAATCACGTTTGCCTGGGTCCTCACGGGCCGCCCAACTTCTTCCCCCAGCGCCTTCGCTTTCAGGCTGGCTGCCTTCGTTTCCTCCACCGAATTGCCCGTGATGAACGCGTAGTTGCAGTGCTCCGCGACGAAGCGGTAACCACGCTCGGAAGAGGTGGCGCAGACGATGGACGGGAACGGCTGCTGAACCGGATGAGGCAAGGACATACAGTCATCCAGATGGAAGTACTGTCCGTGGTGCGTTACGTGCTCCTCGGTCCACAAGCGCTTCACGACGTGTAGCCATTCCTCGGTGTATTCGTAACGGTACGTCTCGAAGTGGGCCGGATAGAGGCCCATCTGCGAATACTCAGCCCTATTGGCCGCACTCACGATGTTTAACATGAGCCGACCCTGGCAAATATCATCGAGGGTAGCCGCCATCTTGGCGAAGACCGCCGGGTGGATGATAGCCGGCGCGATCGAGGCGATCAGACCTGCGCGACAAGTGTACGGAGCCAGACCGGCAGTCAACATCATCGATTCGACCGTGTAATTCCAGAAGCCTGTTGCGCCACCGAATCCCCGCCATTTGCACATCGAGAAGATGTAGTCGAAGCCAACCTCTTCGGCGAGTTGCGTGATCCGCCGATTGAGGTCGTACGTGGGCATGTACTGCGGCGAGCTCTTCGAGATAATCCAGCCATTGTTGCCCACCGGCATGAAGACGCCAAGCTCCAACATCGCGCCATTCCTCTCGTTGGATTCAAACCTGTCATTCCCGCCGGGAATCTGCGGCCAAACCAGCAGGATCCCAGGATTCCTCCCTCCCCCCAGTCGGTGGTAGCTCCGACAACTCGTCGCAGATCACACGTGTCGTGGCCACGCGCGCGAATCGTTGCGCGAGCACGCTCAGCGTTACGCGGAGCACGTCTTCTCGGCTGACCGGACCCCAACCCTGGTCGGAGACCGCCCGGGTCAAGCAGGCGTCGTAGACGACCACCGACTGCAGATCGAAGTTGAACGCGTCACGCACGGTTGTCTCGATCCCCCCGGACAACGACAGCCCGCAGATGATCATTGTGTCGCATCCAAGCTCGCGAAAATGGGAGATCAGGTTGCTGCCGAAGAATCCTCCCCACCGCGGCTTCCGAACCACCGTCTCACCGGGCAGCGGCCCGAACTGAACGGGAATATCGACTCCGGCCGTACCCCAGAGCAGGCGACCGCTATCGCCTCTAGGTGCCGGTCCGATGGAGGGGTCGCCCTGACCTGGCGCGATGAAGGCAACGGCGAGACCGGCCCTGCGAGCGGCCGCTAGGAGAACGTGAATATTGTCCAGTACCAGTTTTAGCCCGGGGTCATACCCTGGATCATTCACGTCCACGAAATCATTGACGACGTCGTGGACGAGCACAAGCGTCGATTGCGGCTTGATAGTCACGTGCGCGCTCATCCTTCGCCTTTAGCCTTACCACAGATCCGGCTGCTGTTTCGCCGGATGGAGCCTGCAGCTACGCAGCCGAGAGGCCGAGTCCCAGGAGTAGCTCCACCTAGCGCAGCTCCCACTGCTGAATGTTCCAGAACACGTTCGTCTCGGGAGCACCTTCCTTTGGACCCGTGAGCGATGCGGCCGCAGCCAAGACGATGGGCGGAAAGTGAAGAGAGATCACTGCCAGGTCCTCGCTGAAGACGCGGGCCAACTGCGTCATTAGGTCGCCCCGCTCAGCGCGCTCCAGGGTCGAGCTGAACTGCCCGACTAGCCGCGTATATTCCGTGTTCGTCCAGCTGATCTGCGACCCGCCGCGCCAGCCGTTCTCGGGCGTCGGAATGTTCCCGGGAATCGGAGCGAGCGCGATACGCTCGGTGGCCGGCGAGGTCGTTAGGCGCAACCCCGGATAGCCGGCTGCGGTCTCGAGATCCTGGGAGCGCGCCGGGGGGATGATCTGCTGGTTGATCTTGAAGCCGGCATTCTCCCAATCATTCGCGAGGGCAGCGAGTTCCGTGGCATACGGCCCTGCCGTGGTTCGCACTTCGACGGCGAACTCGCCCTCCGTCGCACTCGTATACACCCCATTAGGGCCCTTCTCGAAGCCCGCTTCGCGCATCAGCTGCTCTGCGAGCTGCAAGTCGTGGTTGTGTTTCACAGCACCCCGCTGGACCTCAGAGCCCCACTGGCCTGTAGTTGGTAAATAGTAGTCTGCCTCGAGACCGACCCCGGCGTTCATTGCGTCGTTGAACGCTGGTCGGTCGATCGCGTGGGCAATCGCTCGGCGCACCCGCACATCAAGAAGGGCCTGCGGCGACGTACGCTCAGGCAAGAACTGAACCCCAAGCCCGTGCCAGAAGCCACCAACCTGGTAGAGCACCGTTCCACCCTGTTTGGAGGCCCATTCATCTTTGAGGGTCAACGCATTCGGAATCGCCATCGTGAAGGGAGCAGCAAAGTCCAGATCACCACTAAGCAGGTGAGCGAGGACAGCGTTCGCATCCGAGATGAACATGATCTTGATCCGATCGATCTTTGGCCGCCCGCCCGCATGGCCTTCGAAGGCCGCCGCTTCTATGAACGAACCGGGTTCCCAGTTCACCACGCGGTAAGGGCCCAACCCCAGGAACTCCCGAGACCAGTATGGGTGCGTCAAGAAAGTCTCTACGGGTTCATTCGTGAAGTGCGATTCCAGGAGCTGTCGGGGAAGCGCAGGGAAGTTCTGATCTCTCCCGGTCATGTGTCCAGCATCGGGGTAGGGTCGCGTCCAATGGATTGTGAATGTCCGGGCGTCGGAAGCTTCGACCCGCTCGATGCTGTTAAAGGGCGGTTGGAGCGCCAGGCCAACATCAGGGGTCCCGTACACTCGGAAACTGAACACGAAGTCTTCAGCCGAGAGTGGCGTCCCGTCCTGCCAGGTGAGGTTCGGACGCAGTCGATACGTCGTCTCCATGCGACCATCCGGAAGCACCCGCCAACTGTCGGAGTTGAGTTGGGGGAGTGCCTCGACCAGGTAAGGAACAGGACTTCCCCGGTCGTCTGCGATAGCAATGTCTGCGTTGAAGATCGCCGTGTGCTGCACGTCGGCGAATGTCTCACGTGGCGGGCGAAGCGACAGCGACGTAGGTTCCGCGCGGATCGCGATCGCCAAGGTGCGTTGCGCCATTGGTGCGGGCTGGGATGGTTGGGTAGTCGACGGTACGGGGGATGCGGCCGTGCAAGCGTTGAGGAGCACCGATAGGCCGATGATCGTTGGCCAAGCCATCCTGCTCATAAAGAACATCACCTCTCAACGGATGGTCCGAACTGCTGGGCCCGACCGAATGAGACCGCGGTCGAGCGCTGCGTCAGCCTTGATCGCGATGATGACAGCACCCCGCCCGGCAAGAGACAGCGGACTCAAGGCTTCCACATTGGTCCGCCATTGGCGGCTAGTTTATCGGCGAACGCGGAGGCGATCAAAAAAAGCGGTGACTGGATCAAAAGGCCTACCACGAGGACCGAACCGTGGATAGCGCGGGAGGATCTGTGGCGCCGACTATTGCACTTCAGTTGGCTCGGAGGGCCTTGTAGGGGGGTTGGGCCAGTACCGCTCCCGAAGGGCTTCGTGGGTCTCTGTTAGGCTCCACCGCATGCCTTGATGAGCGCTGCTTCCCTGCGTGGCGAACGTTAGCGAGCCCACAAAATACCGGTCGTCGTCGAACGAGATCGGCAACATGACGCTGGAAATCAGATCAGCCACCGTGTCCTCCTTTCGTGGAGATGTCCTGGCGAAATGTGCAGCGACTTTGTTGCGCCATAGGTGGACCTCGGGCATCACGCGCTTGACATACTCCCCCGCGAGCTTCGGGTTTTCGGTGGTTCCCAGCCAGCCGACCAGACGCACGTAGTTGCATGCGGAGACCGCGTACCAGTGACATGCACTAACGATAAGACCCGTCGGAACCCATGCCATGCCCGGTGCATTGCCGAAAAAGAAGAACTGCTTCGTGGAGTCCAGCGTGCCGAGGACTTCGACCTCGATCTTTCTCATTTGCTGGTACAAGAAGTCTCCGCAAAGCTCCGAGCCACGCCTGGGGCAACCCGCCCGCCTCCGCTTTCGGCGCACCGGATGCAGTACAACTGGCACGACGGCGAGCCCGTATGAGCCCGCGTCAACACGCAGCACGTTGACCCGGCCTGAGCGGTCAACCATTTGAAGGAGCAGGTTCTGTGCTGACGCAAGAGGAAAACGCCTTTCTCACCCAAGTGGGCCCGGGAACCCCAGCCGGCGAGTGGTTGCGCCGGTACTGGCAGCCGATCGCCCCGGCGTGCGAGTTGACGAACGAGCAGCCGACCAAGTTCGTCCGCGTTCTCGGCGAGGACCTGGTGCTGTTCAAGGACAAGAGCGGGAACGTCGGCTTGATCCAGGACCACTGCGCCCACCGGGGAGCCAGCATGCTCTACGGGCGGGTAGAGGAGCGAGGGATCAGCTGCGCCTACCACGGCTGGCTGTACGACACGATGGGGAACTGCCTGGAGACCCCGGCCGAGCCGGCGGACAGCAAGTTCTCCCTCACCGTCAAGATGAAGGCCTATCCCGTCCAGCGGGCGGCCGGCCTGTACTTCGCCTATCTCGGGCCAAGCCCAGCTCCAGCGCTGCCACGGTACAGGGAGTGGGTGCGCGTGGACCGCAAGATGCGGGTCACCGTCTACCCCATGCTGGACTGCAATTACCTCTCTTCCGTTGAGAACGCACTCGACCCGGCACACCTGCAGATCCTGCACCAGGACGTGGCCAACCGACCGCTAGTCCCCATCAACAGCACGCGGGGCACGACCGACGACGTGCTGACCTTCGACTTCTATGAGACGCCATACGGCATCATGAAGCGCCGTGTCTATAAGAACGGTATGGTGGACGAGCATCCGTTCGTCTGGCCAACCTACCTTGGCACCACCTGGCTCCGCACGCCGGTGGACGACACCCACACCCTGGTGTTCATCGTGGGCGAGGGCTACCGCGTGCGGCCTGACGCGAACCTGGTCGAAACCGACGACGCCATCTACGAGTACCTTCCGCCGCTGAAGACCCCTGCGGAGGCGCTTCATCCCGAAGCGCAGTTCCGCTTCTATGCCCCCTTCGGCCAGATTGCTGCTCAGGACCACGTGATGTGGGAAACCCAAGGGGTGATCACCGATCGGACGAACGAACGCCTCGCGACCTCTGACCGCGGGATCGTTCTGCTCCGGGAGCTTCTGCGGCACAACATCCAGCGGGTGATGGAGGGACTCGATCCGACCGGCATCATCCGGGACCCCGAGCACGAGCCGATCGACGTCACGATGGGCCGGGTTCGGCTCGTGGGCCAGCCCGACGAGGCGACGGCGACGGCTATGGCGCCTCGAGAGGCGGTGATCCCGCGTGGGCGGCAGGCGGCGTGGAGCTGACGCCGGTGAGCGGCCGACTGCTCCTGTTTCTCGGAATCCTCCCCGTGCTGCTGGCGTGCGGGAGCTCGCCGGTCCAGCCCGTGAGCCGAACGGAGCCGCAAGGGCCGAGCAGCGCCGTTGCGCAAGCGAGCCGGACTCTCGTGTTCATCGCTCGGGCCGAGCCGTCCTCCATGGGCAGATCGGGAGGGATTGGCATTGATACGAGCCCGCGGTTCTTCAACGCGACGCTGATGATCCGCGATGGTGAGGGGAGCCCTCAGCCGCAACTCGCCGAAGTACTGCCCCAGCTGGGCAGTGCGAGTTGGCAGGTGAACCCGGACGGGACGATGGAAACAACGTATCGGCTCAAGCCGAACCTCGTCTGGCACGACGGTGAGCCGTTCTCGGCAGACGATTTGGTCTTTGCCTGGCAGGTGCATCGTGATCTGCAATATGGGCCCACGGTCGGCACGCCCGGGGCGCCACCGGACAGCCTGATGGACCAAGCCACAGCCCCCGACCCGCAAACCTTCATCGTGCACTGGCGCGAGGTCTACCCATACGCCGGGCTGCTCTCCGAGGAGTTCCGGCCGCTGCCGCGCCACGTCCTGGAGCCGCTGTACCAGCAGGTGACGCCCGAGCAATGGGACAACCTGCCGTTCTGGACGAAGGCCTACGTGGGACTCGGCGCCTATCGCATCGACCAGTGGGAGCCGGGCGCCTTCATCGAAGGGGTTGCCTTCGACCGCTACGTCTTCGGTCGTCCGAAGATCGACCGTCTTCGGCTGATTTTCCAGCAGGACCCAAATGCCGTGACAGCGTCGCTGCTCTCTGGCGCCGCGCACCTCGTGGCCGATATCACCATCCGCTTCGAGACGGGTCGGATCCTCCAACAGGCATGGGCATCGGGCGACGGAGGGACGGTGCTCTACACCCCGGCGCAGGTGCGGTTTACTCGCTTCCAGCTGCGGCCGGAGGCGGCGAGCCCGCGCGCGATTCTCGAACCGGATTTCCGCAAGGCCATCGCACATGCCATCGACAAGCAGGCGCTGGCCGATGCCCTCTACGAGGGTCAGGGTACCCCGGCAGAGGTGTTCGCCCCAGAGCGCGCGCCGCAGTTTCCGTCGATGCTGCGGGCGGCCACCAAGTACCCCCATGATCCTCGGCAGGCGCAGGACCTCCTGGAGCGACTGGGATTCTCGAAGGGCGCAGACGGGATCTACGGGCGGGCGGCTGAGGGGCCGCTGAGCCTGGAGTGGCGCGCTACAGAGGGGGGCGACAGCTCAGTCCAGGTTGGAGTGCTCACCGACGCATTGCGGCAGGTCGGCATCGATGCCCATCCCTTTATCCTCCCGCGGCCGTTCGACAATCAGACGCGCGCGAGCTTCCCCGGCCTCATGAACTGGAGCACGGTGGGCCAGCCAGATGACTGGCTGATGGACTTTACCTCGGCCAAGCGGGCGACCGCGGAGAACCGCTGGAGCGGCATCAACTTCGGTGGCTGGTCGAAGCCGGAGTACGACCGTCTGGCAGAGACGCTCGCCACAAGCCTCGATCTCGCCACGCGCACCAACACCATGGTGCAGATGACCCAGGTCATGAGCGAGGAGGTGCCGGTGCTGCCCCTCTACTACAGCCTGGACGTCGTGGCCCACGTCGCGGCGCTGCGCGGGGTCAAGGTCGCTCGGGACGGCTCGATCGCCTGGAACGTCGAGCAGTGGGAGCTGAAGTGAAACCTTCGGCGAGCCTGTGCAACGTTGGCTCCGAACCACCCGGACGCGACGGGTAGCCCGAACACCACGGCAAGCACCTGCACAAGAGCAAGGGCTGGATCGGCTCGCGACAGCGGGATGGCCGCCAGGCGCAAGAATGCGAGTGTCAGCGCCGCCCACTTTGACATACCTGGTTCTCCGTCCAACCGGCTTCCGCTTGAATGCTTCGCCCACGTTGGCGACGCATCGAAGCCGTCAACCTGGCATCTGCCCTACCGTCTCGTAGATGGGACTATCGACGAAAGGCGCCTGCCTAAAGCGATCCAGGCCGTGCTCAGCAACTACCGTGGCGCGCGGGTATCAACCATTCCGGAGAAGGACATCGCAGCGGTGCTCCATCGCCTGGCTGAGGCCGCGTCAACCATCGGCCGTTATCCACCAGTCGCGGGCATGAGTGCCGCCGTTTACGAATTGCTCGCCAACGCGCTCGAACAGATCGATCGTCCCGTTCACTCCGAAAAGCGTCGGCACCATGACTCGATAGGCGGCACGACGTTCGTTTCGTGCGAGTAGCGGGCTCATCCAGCCAGCGGTACAAGGGTGCGCTGCTCGCCGGATCGCCACACGTCAGCTCGCGCCACGAGCCGAAAGAAAGCGGGAGACGTCGTCGTGGTGGCCAACGCCATGATGACGAACATCGCGAACAGGGTCGGTGACAGAATATGCAGATCCAGGCCGATGTTGAGGACGATCAGCTCAACTAAGCCGCGGGTGTTCATCAGCGCGCCCACGGCTGCGGCATCGCGCCACCCCAGGCCCGCAACGCGCGCCCCCAGCAGGCTGCCGCCCCACTTCCCCGCCGTCGCAACTGCGCAAATGGCACCACACAGCGCCCATTCTTCGCCGGTCGTGAGCAGTCCGAGCTGCGTGCGGAGACCGGTGTAGGCGAAGAAGACCGGCAGGAGAACCACCCGCACGATTCCTTCGGTCTGCGTGGTCACCTCCTCGGAAACTCGTCCTCGGGGAACGACCGCCCCGAGGAGGAAGGCTCCGAAGATCGCATGGATGCCAATGACCTCGGTGGTCAGCGCCGACACGAGCGCTGCAACCGCCATGATACTAAGTCCGCCATCGGTGAGATGTCCGCGTCGTTCGAGATCGGCTACGGTGCGGGACAGCAGGGGGCGAACGATCGCGAGCATGACCGCGACGTAGCCAACGGTGAGCAACAACGTGGAAAGCGCGGAGCTGGGGTGTGCCTGATCCGCGGCGACCGCCAGGGCCAGCAGGCACCAGGCCGCAACGTCCCCCAACGCTGCACATCCAAGCGTAAGCTGGCCCAACGGGCTTCGGCTGATCCCTTGATCGGTCAGAATGCGCGCCAGAACTGGAAACGCCGTGACCGAGACCGCCGCTCCCACAAAAAGTGCGAAGCTGGGAAACGGGGTGCCCGCGATCCCTACTGCGGCATACAAGGCGAGAGATACCAACGAACCCAGCGCGAACGGCGCGGCGATGCCTGCATGGACGATCGCGAACATCGCTCGCCCGCTCTGCGTCAACAGCCGGGGGTCCAGTTCGAGGCCGACCAGAAACATGTACAGTATGACTCCGAGCTGAGCGATCATGTTCAGGATTGGGGCACTGGACGCGGGGAACACGGCCGCCGAAAGATCGGGAGACACCCGCCCAAAGAACGAGGGGCCCAGCAAGATCCCGCCGAGGATCTCGCCGATGACCGGGGGCTGCCCCAGCAAATTCAGTCCCGAACCTATGATTCTGGCCGTCACCACAATCAAGATCAGCGCCAGAAGGACCGACAGCACCGAATCAGGCCGCTGCCCGCTGGGAACGGAGCCGCTGGACAAGGTCGAGCGATCGAACATCGGTTGGCTCTGAGCGCAAACCAGCAGGAAAACGGCCCCGGCTCCTGCAAACAACAGGCCATGGAGTGGCACAGTGCGCAGCCAGAACGGGTGCCGGGCTGGCCAGGACGCAACGTTCGTGCGCGTCCTCGGCTCAGCCGTCTTCTGCGCCCAGTGCGTGCGCGGCTCGCTCCTTGCGCGCGAGGTGACCCCCAAATCCGGCTCCCACGCCGGCGAAAGTGGTGAGGTGGAAGACCAGTGATCCAACGATAAGGGCGGTCCCTAACCCTCCGCCTTGAAGCAGTCCACTGGGATTTGAGGCGCTCAACAGGACAATGCCCAGCACAACCAGGCTGCAGAGGAATGTCATCCACAGCCCCATGATGGCTCCAAGCAAGAACCCTTGGAGCCAGGTTGCTTCAATCTGCCAGCCGGTGGCGAAGCCAGTGCCGAATGGGACGAAGATGGCAATGGGGACCAGCGGATGGAGACCGAGCAACAGGAGAAGATTGATGCCGAATGCCTTGCTGCCGATGAACAGAAATCGTCCAAGGGATGGAGACCCGTGATCACCCTGATCCGGTTCGGACATCTTGTCAGGCCCTCGATCAGCCTGTTCGGGCACGGGCATCCCACTTTCAGCCCACCGCGGCGAGGCGCTCTCGCAAACCGGAGATTTTGGTGTCATCGATCGGGCATCCGGCCGCCGTGTAAGCGTCAGGCGGTCGCAGCTCAAGGTTGACCTTGTGACAAACGCGTAAGCCTCGCGAGATCGCCCGACATGGTGGCACACATGGAGCTACCCCCAATCTTAGCCCCGGACGGGCGCCACCCGCTGCCGATCATACCTATCGAAACGAATAGATGGAGGAGGTCAACTGGTCGTCCCGAGAAGTGCTAGATGGGAAGCAGCTGGAAGCAGCTGTTTGATCAGGACATCAAGGAAGGGACGGAAGTCTAGTACGGTTTCCTTTCCGCCGAGGATATCCCGCCGCTTCGAGCGATGATACATGGCGGTTCGCCCCGCGACCGTGTCAGACCCATCGATCCTAACCGATCCCTAATGTCGTGGCACGGCATCGCTGATGGTTCACAACGATGAGAGCAGCTCGCGACCGGTGCACGCCGTTCCCGGCCACCGGCGCAACTGATCAGGAGGTTCGGTTCTTGGAAGGGCAGAGCGGCAGCGCGGTCCCCGAATCCTCGCCAAGCCGACTGGCGCGACGGCTGTGCGATGGCCACTTCGTCGTCACGGCCGAGATCAACCCGCCGCGCCACGCGGACCCCGAGGGCGTTCGCACCGAGGCGCGGCTGCTGAGGGGCGCGGTGGACGCCGTGAACCTGACCGACTGCACCCGGGGCATCGTGCGCATGAGCAGCATCGCGGCCGCCTTCGTGCTGAAGGAGGAGGGCGTCGAGCCGATCGTGCAGATGACGTGCCGCGACCGCAACAAGATCGCCCTGCAGTCGGAGCTGCTCGGGCTGCCGGCGATGGGCATCCACAACGCGATGCTGCTCACGGGCGACAACCCCGCCGAGGGCGACCACCCGGACGCGAAGCCCGTCTTCGAGCTGAACGGCACGTCGCTCCTGGCCGCGGCGAACGGGCTGCGGCAGGGCACGCTGCTCTCCGGCCGCAAGCTCGCCCACGCCCCCGCGCTCTTCCTGGGCGCGGCTGGCGACCCCGAGCGCGACCTCGCCCAGACCGACCCGGCCCGTATGCCGACCGCCGAAAAGCTGGCCGCCGGGGTCGACTTCGTCCAGACCCAGCCCGTGTTCGACGTCGCCCGCTTCTCGCGCTGGATCGACGTGCTGCGCGAGAACGGCATTCTCGACCGCGTGGCCGTCCTGGCAGGCGTCTTCTACCTCGACTCCGCCCGCCGAGCCGACTTCTTGCGCAAGGTGCCGGGCGTCGTCATGCCCGTCGCCATGGCCGAGCGCATGGCGAGCGCGAACGACGAGAAGGCCGAGGGGCTGGCCATCGCCCGCGAGCTCGTGGAGCAACTCCGAGCCGTCGACGGCGTCCGCGGCGTCCACCTCATGGGCATCGATGCCTCGGAAGCGATACGCCACATCGCCGACACCCCGGTCCTCGCGTCAGCCGTCAGCAAGGGCTGACCACGGTGCCCCGATCCGCGATCGCGCCCTATGGGCACTGAACAATGCGGCGATCGCGGCGCCCATCGCGGCTGCCGGTGCTGGGAAGGCGCTCGAAGACGACGACTGCGCGATCAATCCGCTCTCTCGGCCGAACCACGGATGGCAGCGCGATGGATTCTCCAGTAACGTCCGTTTTTGGGACGCTGCCCTTCAAACCGTCCTGCCAGACCGCCGCGGCGACCATCGCTACCTCGCCAGGTTGACGGGTGATCCAGAGGCCAGGGGCCATGGCCTATCCGTCACCTCTGGTGTGTGAGGCTCGACTTTTGCGAGCACCGGGCTCCTTGATGCGGCTGCCTCCCGGTAGGCCTTTGTCAGGGCGTCGAGCAGTTCGTCGGATAGCTGCTTGGCGGTTGTTCCCTGGCCAACGGTCGCCGGCGCGACGAGCGCGTCGAGTTCCTCCAGTGAGGTAATTCGCCTCCCCGTATTTGAGTGGGAACTCGCGCACAGTCACGCCGCGGCTGGCAGGGAGATTGACGGCGTCCCGATCTTGGACCATCCAGCCGCCCAGTTCGAGGGCGGTGTCGATGTCAGTGCGGGCGCGCGCTTCAGGCTTCGTCGAAGCCTCCATTACGGGAGATCGATCATCTCACGGCCCGAATGACACTCTCATCGCGCGTGTTTCTCGGACAAAGCTACCGCACACGAGGACCAGATGGGGCGAGTCGGTGGCCTGGCCACCCCGGAGTTGACCGGGACGGTGGGCTGCCATACTCTCGCCGAGAGCTAATACCCTGATGGAGAAACCCCATGGCAAGTCCGGCCGCCCTCGGTCACTTGGCTCCGACACTTCAGCGCTTAGCGGTACTCCTGATCACCGTCGGCGCGAGCGCGCTGATCCTTGCTTCCACCACCGTCCTCGCGCAGCCGCAGATGCAGCTGCCGGCCCTTCCGGTTCCAGTGGCCGTGAACGTCGATCCGGACACGACCGCGCTCCTGTCGCTCGACTTCGTGGAGAACACCTGCCCCCGGTTCGAGCGCTGCATGGAGGGGGTCCCGGCCGCTGCCGCCATGCTGGCGCGGGCTCGGGCGAGCGGGGTGCTCATTGTGCACACCGGATCGAGCGCGCAACTCCCCGAGGTGGCCCCGATAGACGGCGTGCCCGGCGATCGGGCGAATCGAAATCCCGATCGCCCGGGGCGACAGCCGGGGCGGTCCGAGGAGATCGTGATCCCCGGGAATGGGCCGGATAAGTTTGTCGAGACGACCCTCGAGAGCACGCTGCGCCGGCGTGGGATCGACACGCTCGTGATCGACGGCTTCGCGGCCAACCGCGCGGTGATGTATACGGCCATGGCAGCGACCATGCGCGGCTACACCGTGGTGGTCCCGGTGGACGCATCGCCCGGCATCGCGGCCGGGTTCGACGAGCTCGTGGCGTGGTATCAGCTCTTAACCCAGACCGGTCGGACCAACGCGAGCAACACTCCGCTCGCACCCGAGGCGGTCACACTCAGTCGCTCGGACCTGATCACCTTCGAGTAAGCGGAGGCCGATCACGATTGCGGGATCGTGGCGCCCCTCGGTTCGCGTACTCCATGGGCGATCCGCGTTAATGATCTCCAGCAGATCGGCCAGGCCGCCAGGCCCGCCACAGTCCTCAGGCGGACAAGCTCGCTTTCCTGCAAGTCAGACTGCGCGTGCTTCCCTCCCCTCGGCAGGGACGATCTTCTCGTCGAGGAGAGCGTGCCCCCAGCCGTCGCCCATGACGTACTCATAGATCAAGAGATCGTTGCTCCGCGTCGCCGGGTTCGAATCCCTCCGGGCCCGCCACCTGACTCCGCCAACACGGTGAGGCTCTTGGCAGCAGGCTCGTTCCCGCGATAGTGCGCCCCGCATCGTCCGCCTCCAACGCACGTACGCACATTCGGCTCAGGGTTCGCGTCCGCGTGAACGCGTTCAGAGCCGTCCAGAACCTGGTTCGTCCTGTCCTTACACGAAACTGTCACGCGGACCCAGGCCCGAAACGAGCTGACGGAACTTACACTGAAATTGAGCCTCAGCGAGCCACTGCTCGCCGATTTGCCCCCGCATTCTGGGAAGCAACGAGTGCCCTGCTTCATCGAGGGATAACTCTGCTAACCGCACACGGTCCCCGCGCACCAGACCGACTGGCCGCCCAACCTCACGAGCTCAGCGTGCTGGTCACGACTCCACGCTATCCGCCCCTCATCGGCGGCGTGGAAACGCACGCCCACGAAGTGGCGGTGCGGCTCGCACGCCAGGGCGTGAAGATCACCGTCCTCACCACCGATCTCACCGGCGAGATGGAAGCGGAGTGTTGCCTCGATGGCGTTCACGTCCGTCGCGTTCGCGCCTACCCGGCCGATCGCGACTACTACTTCGCTCCGGGCATCTATTCCGCGATGAAGGAGTCCACGTGGGACATCGTCCACTGTCAGGGCTACCAGACGCTGGTCGCCCCAATCGCGATGATGAGCGCGCTACGTCTGGACATTCCGCTGGTCGTTACGTTCCACAGCGGCGGCACCTCGTCCCGCCTTCGACACGCCCTCAGGGGTCTGCAGCGCGCAGCCTTGCGGCCGCTTCTGGTTCGCGCGGCCGCGCTCGTAGCGGTTTCCAGGTTCGAAGCCGATTTCTTCTCCCGGCACCTCGGCATTGAGAGGACGCGCTTTGACGTTGTGGCGAATGGCTCCAACCTGCCCGCTCGCCCTTCGGAGCCGAGGGTTGAGCCGATCGGGACCCTGATCCTCTCCGTGGGTCGGTTGGAGCGATACAAGGGCCACCACCGCGTGATCGAAGCCCTGCCGCACGTGTGCGACCGTATCCCTGACGTGCGGCTTCGGATCGCCGGCGCCGGTCCGTATGAGGCGAGCCTCCATCGCCTGGCAATGCGGCACGGGGTTGCCGATCGCGTGTCAATCGGGCCCGTTTCGGCCTCCGATAGAGCCGGAATGGCAAGTCTTCTATCTCAGGCGTCGCTGGTCACGCTCCTGAGTGAATACGAAGCGCATTCAATCGCTGTCCTGGAAGCGCTCGCTCTGGAGCGCCCGGTGCTCGTCGCGGACACTTCCGGGCTCCGCGAGTTCGCCGTGGCCGGTCAGGCGCGGTCCGTGCCGCTGAGCAGCACGCCCGCCGAAATCGCGGCCGCGATCATCCAGCAGATTGCGGACCCCATTTCCACCTCGCGAGTGCCACTCCCCACCTGGGAGGAGTGTGCGGCAGGCGTGCTACGGGTCTATCAATCGGTGGCGGCAAGCCCCGATAAGTCTGGTCTGGTGGCCGCGCGATGAGCGCAAATCGACCGCTCGTCAGCATCATCATCGACAACTACAACTACGCGCGATTCCTTCCGGACGCCATGGTCAGCGCCCTGTCCCAGACCTATCCCAGCACCGAGGTCATCGTGGTCGATGACGGATCGACGGACGATTCCCGATCGGTCATCGCCAGCTACGGGGCGCGCGTCGTGGCGGTGTTTCAGGACAACGCTGGCCAGGCAGCCGCGCTCAACGCGGGGTTTGCCCGCAGCCGAGGCGACGTCGTCGTCTTCCTCGACGCGGATGACACACTGGGACGGGACATCATCGCCCAGGTCGTTCGCGCCTTCGCATCCGACCCACGGCCGGCCCTAGTCCAGTACCGCCTGGCCGTCGTCGGCGCAGACGGATCGCCCACCGTCGACTTCAGGCCTCCAATGCACGTGGCCATGCCCACCGGCGACCTTCGCGAGGATCTGGCATCTCTGGACAACCATACGGGCTGGTCCCCTACGAGCGGCGCGGCCTATTCGGCCGCCGTCCTCCGCAGGGTCCTCCCGATCCCGGAGCGAACGTTCCGCCTGTGCGCCGATGAGTACTTGACCCGCGCGGCGGCCCTCTGCGGCCCGGTCCGTTCTCTCGACGTTGTGGGGGGCACGTATCGACTCCACGCTGCGAACAATTACGCGACGAGCCGTACAAACGCGGCGAACCTCCAAGCCACCATCCGCCGCGCACTCGAATCCCACGAGCATCTCAGAACCCTTGCCGACCGTCTCGGCGTCCGAGATTTCCCTACGAGGGCGACCGATATGGTCAACATGACGTTCCTTGCCTATCGGACTGCCTCGATGAAGCTCGCTCCCGCGACGCACCCAATCCCCGGTGAAACGCTCCTGGAAGTGGCGTTCAACGGCGCAGTTGCCGCCTGGAAGCGTCGGGATATCTCTGCGCCCATACGGGCCCTGCACGTCATCTGGTTCGCGGCCATGCTGTTTGTCCCACAGCGCTTGGCGCCAAGGCTCGCCCGCGCGTTCTTCTACCCGGAAACGAGGGGACGGATAAACCGCCTGCTAGCGAAGTGGAAACCTCGACGGCCGCGCGCGGGGGTCAGCCATCTATCGGCGGCACCCCGCCATCCGCCTCCATACCCTCAGGCGTCACGTCGCGAAGACGCCGCGGATTGGACTTCGCCCGTCTTCGCGAACCAGCGCCCGTAGCCGCCAGCCAGCATGGATATCGTCGTCGTGAACCACAACACCCGCGAGGACCTCCGGTCCTGCCTGGACAGCTTCCAGTCCGCTGGTGCGGCGCAGACAATCGTCGTCGACAACGCCTCCACGGATGGAAGCGCCGAGATGGTCCGCGAGGAATTCCCCTCCGTTCAGGTGATCGGGAACTCGGCCAACGTCGGCTATGGCGCCGCCGCAAACCAGGGGATCGAACGCAGCCGCTCGCCGCACGTGCTGTTGCTCAACAGCGACACACGCCTCGTAGATGGATCGCTCGCCGCACTCGAGGACTACATGGGGGCTCACCCGCGCGCAGCCGTAGTGGGACCGCGGCTCGTCAACGCCGACGGCGCGCTCCAGCGCTCGTGTTTCCCATTTCCGTCGCCGTTTGACCTGTACATCAAGGAACAGATCGAGAACTGGCTCCTGGATCGATTACCGGTTCTGCAGTCTCGCTCGCTCAGACGCTGGCCGCACGATCGGTCACGGGTCGTTCCGTATGTTCTGGGAGCGGCGCTGGCCATCAGGCGGTCTGCGTTCGACCGGGTTGGTCGTTTTCACCCGTCCTATTTCATGTACTTCGAGGAGGTCGACCTCTGCTATCGGCTGCACAAGGCCGGCTGGCAGGTGCACTTCTCCCCGGCCCTGTCCATCACACATCTGGGCGCAAGCAGCACCGCTCAGCGGGCCGCGGAGATGCGCGTGCGCTGGTACGAGAGCAGCGTCCTGTTCTACCGACGCAACTACCCGACGCACCGTCTCATCGCGCTCATGATCGTGATGAGACCGGGCCTGGCGCTTCGTCTGGTCCGCGACGCGCTCCGCATTGCAGGGGCCCGTGGGCCGCGCGAGCGCGCGATCCTGTCCGAGCAGATTCAGGTCTGGAAGCGGGCGCTGGCTGTCCGTTAGTGAGGATGCGGTCCGTGGATCTCGCCGCTGCGAAGACATCGCCGATCGCCCCGGCGCCGTCCGCCGACCCCTGCGACGCCTGGAGTCCGTCGCCACTCGCGCTCCTGCATCCGGAGGGAGCGGTGAGGGCTTCCCTGGTGCTTGGCTCGGCATGTCCCCCGCGTCTCTGTGCTCCCAGCGGCGAGGTCCGCGATGGGGACTGCGGGCTTATCGTCCTCTCCCCATCCGCGACCGAATGTCAGGCATCGGGTTGGCTGGATTCCGCGGCGCGCGCAGTCCAGGGCAGGCTCGCGGACGACGGGCTCGTCTACGTCCACGTCCCCTGGCGCTGGAGGGCCAAGACGTATCGGGCTCTTCGCGAACGCGGCCTGCAGCGGCGTCTCACCATGCTGCACGCGCCCAACTGGCGGGACACGCGATTCGTGATCCCGCTCGAGGCGGACGCCGTGGCCTATGCCGCGTCGCATCTGATTCCCCTGACCGTGCGCCGTGGTCGACTGGCCGCGGCAGCTGCAGGAGCACCTTTCCTTCGCACGCTGGTGGGGCTGTACTGGCGGCCCACCGCGCTTCTCTTCATGCGGCCCGGCGCTCCTCGCGTCGGTCGATGGATGCTCGATCTCCTTAGCGATCGAGCGATGCGTGGCGGGCTGGTGATCGGCGCCACGACCCGTCAGCCTCAGGCGGTGGTCCATCTGGTCGGTTCCGCGGCGCACCTCCGGTGCATTGCGAAGCTGCCGTTGTCGAGGAGCGTTGACTCCGCGCTGGAGCGCGAGGCGTTGCTGATTCGCGAGCATGCCACCGCCGCGGAGACTGCGGGCGCGAGCGTGCCCAACGCGCAGATACGCGAGTTGCCGGACGGTCGCCGCGTCTTCCTCCATCGACCGCTGGAAGGCGCCCCAGCGGCCATACTGCTGGCATCCGGTCGGGAGCGGATGGAAACGGTCGCGATGCTCGTCACTGGCTGGCTCGAGCGCTGGAATCGCGAAACGGTCTCGATCCGCCCACTGGAGCAGCGGCTCCTGGAGCGCGAGGTGCTGGACCCGGCGTCCATCGTCTCCCCCTTCATTGACCACGGGGCGGAGCTGATCGCACACCTCACGGCCCGTTGCGCCGCCGTACGCGGAAAGCAGGCGCCGCTCGTCGCCAGCCACAACGACCTGACGATGTGGAACGTGCTGATCGATCCCGGCCGCTCGCTGGGGATCCTGGACTGGGAGACGGCCCGCGCCGAGTCTCTGCCGATGCTCGATTTCTCCTACGCCCTGGCGGACATCGCTGCTGCCGCCGCGCGATACACCGACCGCAAGCGAGGCTACGAGGCGTGCTTCGGCGCGCACGGCCGATACACGGGAATCGCGGCGCAGATCGAGCGGCGGCTCCGCGAATGTCTCGGCGTGCCCCCGGACGTCGCCGCGCTGAGTTTCGACGCGTGCTGGATCCAGCACGCGGCCAACGAGGTTCGCCGTCGCGGCGCTGACGCTCCACGGCCCTTCCTCGGCATCGTGGCAGACCGTACGCGCGAGCTGGTGACGGGCCAAGCAGGAGGGCCCGTTCATGCGGCCGCGTGACGCGGGAGCGCCGATGCTGCTGAAGCGCGAGATCGGACGGACGCGGAGGCCGACCAGCCGGAGGCGTATCCTGGTTCTACTGCCGTGCTCGCCCTCCGCCGACGCCGTGCACGGAGGCGGTCGTGTCGCGGCCGCGCTGTTGGGAATGATCGCTCGATGCCACGACGTCGCGGTCCTCTATCTCCAGACAGAGGGCGAGCCTCCCATGAGCGAGGGGCTTCGCCGAACGTGCGCATTCGTGATCGAGGTGCCGCGTCCGACCGTTCGGTCTGAATGGGAGGCCCGCCGTCGCAGGCTTGCTGCCATGCTTCGGCTCCGCCCAATGGCGACCGCCGACTGGCAGACAGGTAAATTCCGGCGTGCTGCCGCGCGGGCGATCGCGCAGTGGCGTCCGGACATCATTCAGATCGAGCATCTGGTGATGGCGCAGTACCTTTCGATCTGTGATCCGCGAGTGCCCAAGTTGCTTACGATCCACGAGCCGGGAACCCTCACCGCGCGGGAGCGCGCATCGGCGGCAACGGGATTCGTGGCGAGCGCGGCGGCTCGTCTCGAAGTTGCCCTCTGGGAACGGTTCGAGCGTCACGCCCTGGAGCACGTGCAGGCAGCCGTGGTCTTTACGGCTCGCGACCGGCGAGCGGTAGAACACGCAACTCCAGGCACGCCGATCGCTCAGATCCCGCTCGGGGCAACGATTCCCGATGAGCCCCTCAATCCCACCGGCAGCTCGCCACCCCGCGTCTGTTTCGTTGGCAGCTTCATCCACCCACCGAACGTCGACGCGGCCATTCGACTCGCGCGCGACATCTTCCCGACCGTGCGGGATCGGGTACCCGACGCCCATCTGGACCTGGTCGGCGCCGATCCACCGGCGAACGTCGTGGCGCTGGCGAACGCGAGCGTCACCGTCACCGGCCGTGTGCCGAGTGTGACGCCGTTCCTCGACGCGGCATCGGTCGTCGTCGCTCCGATTCGCCGTGGGGGCGGCATGCGGGTAAAGGTTCTGGAGGCGCTCGCGTGCGGAAAGCCGCTTGTTGCGTCCCCGATTGCGCTCGAAGGGCTCGCGGATATGCGCGACGGCAAGGAGGTCCTTCTGGCCGAGACCGACGAGCAATTTGCCGACGCGATAACGCGGCTGCTGGCGGACGCGGCGCAGCGGGTCACGCTGGCCATCCACGCGCGGGAATGGGCGTGCGCCAATCTTGGCTGGAACCTTGCAGCCGCGAGTTACGAGCGGCTCTACGAGCAGCTGACGAATGCGAGGTCGGTCGCGTGGTCGCGCTGAGCGTCGTGGTCGCCACGTACAACCGGGCGCCGATGGTCCGGCGCTGCCTCGAGGCCCTGAACCATCAGACACAGCCGGCTGATGACTACGAGGTCATCGTCGTCGACGACGGGTCGACCGACGCGACGGCCCATACGCTCGCACGCTTTCGACCCTCGTTCAAGCTCACGGTCATCCATCAAGCGAACACCGGCCAGGGGGCCGCCCTGAACCGAGGGGTCGCCTCGGCCACTGGCCGATATTGCCTATTCACCGACGACGACATTGTGGCTGGTCCGGCGCTCATCGCGTCCCACTTGCGGGCGCAGACCACCGAAGAGGGAATCGTGGGCATTGGCCAGATCGGTCTACAGCTTCCCCGGCGGACCGACGGCTACACGCGGAGCTTCGCCGATTGGTGGGAGCGGCACTACGCGGAGCTGGAGAGTGGCAGCCGGGCCCCGACCTATATGGACTGCTACACCGGCAATCTGTCCGTTCCTCGGGACGCCTTCCGGAAGGTCGGCGGGTTTGCCGTTGATCTCGCACGCAGCCACGACGTAGAGCTTGGCTATCGTCTCGTGAAGCTGGGGCTCGCGGTGAAGTATCTGGGAGACGCGAGGGCTATCCAGATCTATCGGAAAAACGGCTCGGCGATCGCTCGCGACACGGAGCGCGCCGGGATTGCCAGCGTCCAGCTCTACGCACGCCATCCGCCGATGCTCCGTCAGATACGTCTCGGGCGATTCGGGGAGGCGGGCCTCTGGGAAACGGTGCTGCGGCGCACCGTGCTGTTTCTTGGGGTTCCGGTCGGTCCGCTCGTGGCACTCGGCCATTTGCTCGGCGAAAAGCGGTCTCCAATCTGGTACCAGATGGTCGACCGGTACGCCTATTGGCGAGGCGTACGGCGAGCCGTGACGGATCGCGATACGTGGCGACGTCTCACTCGTGGGCCAGTGGTCCTGATGTATCACGCCTTTGGAGGTGAGGAGGAGGAACCGAGCCGGTACGTGGTGCCCGCCTCGCGCTTCGACCGCCAAATGGCCTGGCTTCGCCGCGCCGGTTACCACGTGCTTCCCCTCGACGACCTCGTTCGGTACCTCCGCGAATATCGTCTGCCTCCCGCTCGATCTGTCGTCATCACCATCGATGACGGCTACGCCGACGGTCGATCTCGGGCGTGGCCGATCCTCGAGCGATACGGATTCTCTGCGACTTTCTTTCTCGTCGCCGGCAACGTGGGCACGCGCAACTGCTGGGATCTAACCGGCCGTCTGAGAGATCGCCCGCTGATGACGTGGGCAGACGTACGAGATCTGCACGCGCGCGGAGCGGCGTTTGGGTCCCACACGCAGACTCACGCCGACCTCCGCGCTGCGACCCCCGAGAAAATCGACGCGGAGCTCGCGCGTTCGCGCGATGCGATCGAGCGAGAGCTGGGCAGCCCGGTCCACCTCGTTGCGTATCCATACGGCAAGCATGACGAGCGAACGGAGCACGCCGCGGCTCGCGCAGGTTTTCGCGGCGCCTGCACCGTTCGCAGCGGGCCGAACGACCCAGGCACACGGCCCACGGCGCTGCACCGCACGGAGGTCTACGGAACCGATTCACCAATGGCCTTCGCCGTCGCCGTCTGGTTTGGCCGAACACCGCGAATGGCCGCGAGGTAGCGCGTTCGATGCCGCGCGTGGCCGATGTCAGCCTCGCCATTGCGACCGTGGACCGGCCGGCGGCCCTCGGTCGCTGCCTCGACGGGGTGCTGTCCGCGGACGTGCTGCCGGCGGAGATCATCGTCATCGACCAGAGCGACGGCGACGCAACCCGTGCGGCCGTGGCTACGCGTCAGCGCACGGACGTCGATCTGCGATATGTGCGGGCCGAGCAGCGAAGCGCATCCGCTGCTCGGAACACGGGGATTCGAGCTGCCAGCAGCCCGCTCTTTGCCGTCACCGACGACGATTGCGTGCCCGACGATGACTGGATCGCGACTCTCGCCCGCACGCTGGCCGCCCCGGACGGGCCCGAGGCCGTCACGGGGAGGGTTCTGGCGCTTGGGCCCAGCACGCCGGGCACCTTCGCGGTGTCGCTACGGCAGAGCACTGTCCGCGCCGACTTCAAGGGGAGAGCGAAGCCGTGGCTCGTCGGGACTGGCGGGAACTTCGCCGCCAGGCGGGAATGGCTGCAGCGGGTCGCGGGCTACGATGAGCGCCTGGGACCCGGATCCCCGGGGAAGGCCGCCGAAGACATGGACTTGATCTACCGCTTGCTGCGCGCAGGCGCGCGCATTCGCTACGAGCCCGACGCCGTCATCTACCACGAGCGGAAGTCCCTCGCGGATCGCCGGGCGAGTCGTCGCACCTATGGCTATGGAATGGGGGCATTCTTTGCGCTCGCCCTCAGGAGCGGCGACGTTGGCATGGTCGCCCCGCTCACTTCCTGGCTGCTTGGGCAGAGCCTGACGCTGGGCAGAGCCCTGGCGGCACGCCGAGCCGAGGACGCCCGGCACCCGGCCTTGAGCATTCGCGGGCTCGCAGCCGGGATGGCCTACGGGTGGGTCGCTCACGACCAGCCGCGCGCGGGCAGGACTTTCGCATGACAGCGGAGCGCCAAAATCGAACGGCGGCGCTCCAGCGAGCCGTCATTCGCGGCACCGCCGCGAACCACGTGGCAACGATCGCGAGCCTCGCCACAGGTTTCGTCCTGACGCCGATTCTCGTGCACGAGCTCGGTGCGGAGCAGTTCGGGCTCTGGGCTCTGGTCGGGTCGATCATCGCGTACGGGCGCCTCCTGGATTTGGGCATGGCCAGCGCCCTGACCAAGTACGTCGCGGAGTACCGGGCGACTGGATGGCTCGACCGACTGAGAGCGCTCATCGCGACCGCACTGGTGCTCTACGTGGCGCTCTGCGGCATCACCATCGCGGCAGCGGGATTGCTGGTTTGGTCGCTTCCGGTCGACGAATGGCTTCCGACGCGAGAGGTCTCGGTCCACTGGCTGCTGTTCCTCACAGGATGCAGCGTAGCGGTATCGATCCCATCGGCCGCTTCGGGGGCGGTGCTGCGGGGACTGCATCGGTCAGATGCGGCGAGCTGGCTCTCCACCGCGGGGCTCGTGCTATGGATCGCGGCGGTGGCCGGCATCCTGGCGGCCGGGGGAGGCATCGTCGCCATCGTGGCCGCGCAGATTCCGGTCACGATCCTCACGCAACTGCTGAGCGTTTTCGTCATCGATCGATTGGCGCCCGAGCTCCGATTTGCTCGGGCTCGCCCGAACGCCGCGCTTTTTCGCACGGTCACGGCCTACAGCTGGTCGATGTTCTTGGTGAATGTCGCCGGACGTCTTCAGGCCAGGACCGACGAGATCGTCGTTTGCGCCGTGCTGTCGGTGGCGGCCGTCACGCCGTATGCGATCGCGCGGCGCCTCAGCGGCGTCGCTCATCTTGCCACGACGCAGTTCGTGCGCGTCTTGCTGCCCGTGGCATCGGAGCTGTCGAGCGCCACGGACCGCGGCCACTTACAGGACCTGTTCCTGGTGAGCACGCGCCTCACACTGGCGATGTTCGCTCCGCTCGGCTGCATCCTGGCGCTCTTGGCCGGCCCGCTCCTCGAGGCTTGGGTTGGCGAGTCATTCGCGGACGCCGCAGCGGTCGTCGTCGTGCTGACCATCGCGAGTCTTTTCGACGCGTTCTTGATGCCGGCGGGAGCGATACTCCAAGGAATGAACCGCCACCGCCCGCTCGCGATTATGGCGGTCGCGTCAGGCGTAACCAATCTTGCGCTCTCCGTCGTCCTCGCGTCCCAACTCGGGATCATGGGCGTCGCTGTTGGGACCCTCATTCCGACCGTGTTCGAGTGCACGGTGATGGTCATGCCATATGCGATGCGCGTCGTGGGGATCACGCCGAAACAGCTTGTGATGCAAGCGATCTGGCCGGCCCTTGTGCCGACCATTCCCATGGCCATCGCCTTGTATGCATTGGAGCGCGCAGTCCGCCCGACGTCGTTACCGACCGTCGCTTCCCTCGCCCTCGCCGGCATGCTCGTGTACGCGGCGGCATATCTCCGCCTCGGCGCGAGCCCGCTGGAGCTTGCCGCGTGCCGGAACGCAATGGGGGGCATCCTGAGACGATTCGCGGACATCCGCGGCGACGCGACAGTCAAAGCGGCGTAGAAGCGTGGAAGACGAGAGTGAGGATTCGATATGCGCGGACTGGCGGATAGCCGGGACCATCCAATGCCTGCACCCACCGTGTCATCCGGTAGCGGACGGCCCCTCCTGGCCGCCGTGTTTCAATCGTTTCAGGCCAGCGGGGTGGCCTGGAGCCTCCTCCGCGGGACAACGTCGGCCATCCCGACCAGCGGAGACATCGACCTGCTCGTGCATCGGGGAGACGTGCGTCAGGTCGGAGATATTCTGACCTCGCTCGGCTTCGCTCGGGTGCCGGGGTGGGGAGACGACTCGCACCCGCACTACCTCGCGTATGACCCGGTGGGCAAGGGATGGCTCTGGCTCGACGTAGCCAGCGAGCTCGCCTTCGGAGAGGGCTACCGTCTGACAACTGGCCTAGCGGCTGAATGTCTCGCTCGACGACAGGTGATTGGCACGACCTCGTTTCTTGCGCCCAACGACTACTTCTGGGCGCTCCTTCTTCATTGCGTGCTCGACAAGCGAATCTTCTCGGCGAGCCACAAACAGACGTTGACGGAGCTTGCGCCCGGGGCCGTGGGCGATGGACCGATTGTCCGCTTCATCGCGCAGTCCGCCCCACCCACCTGGAGTCCGACGACGATCGTCGCGACGGTCCGGCGAGGCGAATGGGAGAAGGTCGAAGCGCTCGGTCCGGCCCTCGCCAGAAATTGGCCGAGGCGCCTCCGTCGAGGAAAGAGAGGGCGCCTATCGTGCGTGACGCGATGGGCAGCGCTGCTCAGCCACCGCATTCGGTGCCAGGGGCCCAGCATCGCACTGCTGGGGACAGACGGCGCGGGCAAGTCCACGCTCGCAGCGGAGATCAAGCGTCGGTTCCCGCTCCCCTCGCGGGTGATTTATATGGGGATTTACTCTCGGTGGCTTGACCGCGCCACACAGCTCCGCTTCCCGCCACTCGTGATCGCCAGTCGCGTGGGGATCCTATGGGGCCGATACCTCCTGGCCCGCTACCACCAGGCGCGAGGGCGATTGGTGATTTTCGATCGATACCCATTCGACGCCCTCCTGCCCGCGCGCCCGCCAGTGCAACGGCTCAACCGCATCTCGGGCTGGTTCGACGCGCACGCGTGTCCCGCGCCGGACATGTCATTTCTCCTGGATGCACCCGGCGAGGTCATGTTCCTGCGCAAGGGCGCCCGGAAGCACACGGCACAGCAACTCGGAGAAGCCCGGGCGAGCTATCTCGCGATTGCAGGTCGAATCCCAGGTCTTCGGATCATCGACTCCAGCCGAGCAGTCGATCAGGTCCTCTCCGACGTGACCGAGCAGCTCTGGGCGCTCTACCGCGATCGGCTCCAATGTCTGCGGCGGCAGTCAGAAATTGGAGTGGCCGGCCCTTGAAGGACAGAGCGTCCGAAGCGGTTTCCCTTCGCCGCTTTGACTGGCGATTCCTCTTGCCGTTGCCCCCCAAGGGCCGGTTCGAGCACCTGGTCGTCCTCGGGACGCCGACGAGCGCGGCGGCGCGGCTCAAAGAGCTGAACCTATCGGACCGACTCAGCGTGAATCCGAACGTATCCGCCGAGGCTGACGCGGTCGTCGTGCTCGCGGGCGCCGCGGTTCCGCCCTCAGCGGTGGCTGCTTTCGTACAGCCTGGCGGCCTCGTCTATTGGGAGATCGACCGGCGGGCGTCGCTTGCCTGGACGCCCGGTCGACTGCGGCGGGCGATGCGAAATGTCGGGTTGTTCGCCACCTCCACGTATTGGGTTGTCCCACATCACGCTGCGCCGCGCAAGTTCGTCCCCCTGGATTGCGCCGCCGCGATTCGGTGGTACTTCGATACATCCTTCGTCGCGGGGAGCCCACGCCTTCGTCTCCTGCGAGCCATCATGCGGGTGCTGGGAACATTTCAGGGGGGGATAGATCGATTCGTCCCCTGCTACAGCATGGTGGCGACGGCGGGGCCGGTGCCCGCCGCGCGCCCCCGCGCGTTGGCGGCCCCAGGCGTACCACCTGCCATCGCCGCGGAAGACGTCCGGCCGGTCGTGCTGACCAGTGGGCGCGACGATGGGAGCCGCGTCGTCGTGCTGCCCTTCGCTCAGGGTCGAGCGGAGCCGTCCGCGGTTCTGAAGTTGGCGCGAGACTCGGCATTCAGCGAGCACACGATGCGTGAGCAGATGACGCTCGGCTACCTCCGGGAGCGCCTATCACCCACCATGAAATCCACCCTGCCCGCGGCGTTGGGTATGAAGACCAGCGCCGACTCGGACGCGTCGCCGGTGGCAGTGGAGTCGTATGCATCGGGCTCATCGCTTCAGGTGTCGACCGCACAATGGGGAGCGTCGTCCACGCGTCGCCTCGCCGACCTTCACCGCGCGAGCGACTGGATCACGCGCTTCCACGAGGAAACGGTGCTCTCGCGCGCGCCCTGGGGCCCGGAGCAGCAGGGCGAGTGGATCGAAAGACGATTCGCGGCGTACCGCGACGTGCTGGGCCTTACGCGAGCCGAGCACACGCTCTTCTCCTCGGCGATCGACTACGGGCGACGGCTGCGAGGACGGCTGCCGATTGTGTATCGACACAATGACTTCGGCCCATGGAACGTGGTTCGCCACGGCGACCGCCTCACCGTGATCGATTGGGAGTCTCGGGACGAAACAGAGGGCGAGCGCTACGGCCTCCCGCTGTGCGATCTCATCTATTTCGTGACCTACTGGTACGCGGCCGCGCGTCGGATGAATGCGCCGAACGCGGAAGTGCAAGCGTTTGTCGACCTGTTCTTGCGGCGTGAATTCCGCTCGGCTCTGCGATCAGCAGTCCTCAATGAGATCGCGAACTATCTGCGGCGGCTCCAGATCGCGAGGGAGTTCATGCCCCTCATTCTGGTCCACAGCATGGTGGATCGCGCAGTCGATCAGGCGCGGCGCCTGCAGATCCTGGAGAGCGTGACGGGCGACTCCGCGCGGTCCGCGAATCGCTTCGTGCCGTTCGTCGAGTGCCTCTGTCGCAACCGCGATCGTCTGTTTCCCGACTGAAGCTGGCCGGGCGCCTTCATCTGCGTTCGACAGCCGACCGTACCTCACCCCCCGAATGGTCGGGGGGCATCGCCGCCCATTTGGGTGCGCCCTAACCACCCACCAACCTGTCGCGACAGCCGTTCGCGTGCTCCTACCCTTCAAGCAGGGCCAAACTCCCCCGCAGAGGACACGCCGCAACTCGCGCGCTGAACGTGCCACGGTGAGCTTTCGAGTGTCCTTCCGGGTCCGGAGCCCAGACGGAGGATAGCGATTATGAGGTTCGGATTGACGATCGGCGCGGCAACCATCGTCGCCAGCGCACTGCTTTTGGCGCCGGCGGACGGCGGATTCGGAGCGCCGACCGCGCGCGCAGCGTGTGATGATGGGACCACCTCGCTTGTACCGACAGACACCCCATTCAGCTGGTCGGTAACGCCAGCATGCACCGCTGAGGGTTCGGGGCCAGATGTTATTCTGGTCACGGGCGGGTACGTCACCCGAAACGGCGTCGTGGTCGTCCACGATATCGGCAACGCCAACGTCGTCGGCATCGGTGTGGGGGTTGGCTATACGCGCCCGGGCGACACGCCCTACGTGAACGGTGTGCCCGTCTGGAGTCCCTACAGCAACGTGTTCCAATTCACTCCGCAGCAGGCGGCGGAGCAGCGAGCACAGGGAAATCCCTCCGCGACGGGCAACGCCTACTCACAGTACGGGGGATTCACGCCGCCGGGAGACACCGCCACCCACGAGACCTCACCCAGCTACCCCGTGACCGGCCAGTAACCCCTTTTCCAAAAATTCCCGTCACGTCGTGTCGATTTTCGCGACCCCCGGTCGACGTATAAGCAGAGAGGGAAAACATCCCGCTCGAATCTACAAACGGGAGGTCATGCCGATGCGATTTATGGTGATGGTGCCAGCCACACAAGAGACCGAAGCCGGGAAAATGCCGGACCAGAAGACTCTGGCGGAGATGGGCAAGTTCAACGAGGAGATGGTGAAGGCCGGCGTCCTACTGGCCGGCGAGGGCCTGCACCCCACGTCCAAGGGTGCCCGCATCAGATTCTCGGGCGGCACGACAGCGGTCATGGACGGCCCGTTCACCGAGTCGAAAGAGCTGATCGCCGGGTTCTGGCTCATCCAGGTGAAATCGAAGGACGAGGCCATCGCGTGGATGCGCCGCGCGCCATTTCCCGACGGCGTCGTCCTCGAGCTTCGCCAAGTGTTCGAGGCAGAGGACTTTGGCGAAGCGTTCACCCCCGAGCTGCGCGAGCAGGAAGCGCGCACCTGGGCGCAAGCAGCCCAGAACGCGCGGGGATAGGAGGGGGCCGATGCGCTACATGGCGCTTCTCAAGGGCAACAAGGACACCGAGAACTATGTTCCCAACGCGGATGACTTCGGCCGGATGGGACAATATATCGACGAGGCCAAGAAGAACGGCTGGCTGGTCGCAACCGAGGGTCTCCAGGGAAGCTCGAAGGCCACCACGGTGCGGGTCGCGAGTGGCCGACGCAGCATCACCGACGGCCCCTTCACCGAGTCCAAAGAGTTGATCGCGAGCTATGCGATCCTCCAGGTCACCTCGAAGGAAGAGGCCATCGAACGCACCACTGAGTTCCTCAACCTCATCGGCGGTGGCGAGGTGGATCTCTACCAGATGTACGAGCCGTCCGACTTCGCGTGACCGGTCGCGTTCCGTGAGCCAGCCCGACATCCGGCCTGCCATAGAAGCGGTCTGGCGCATAGAGGCCCCACGCCTCATCGCCGGGCTCGCGCGGTTCGTCCGCGATGTCGGGCTGGCCGAAGACCTCGCGCAGGACGCCTTGGTCGCCGCCCTGGAGCAGTGGCCCGAGGACGGCATCCCGAACAAGCCGGGGGCATGGCTCATGGCGACGGCGAAGCATCGCGCCGTCGATCACTTCCGCCGTTCCGCCCGCCTCGAGCGCAAGCACGAGCTCATCGGCCGTGCTATTGCGGACGCGGGCCAATGGGACACCGCGTCCATCGATGAGTCAGTCGATGACGAGATCGATGACGATCTCTTGCGCCTCATCTTCACCGCGTGCCATCCGGTCCTTTCGACGGAGGCGCGGGTGGCGCTCACCCTGCGCCTCCTGGGCGGCCTCACGACCGATGAGATCGCGCGGGCCTTTCTGGTCCCGGAAGCCACCGTTGCCCAGCGGATCGTCCGGGCAAAGCGAACGCTCGCAGCGGCCCATGTGGCGTTCGAGGTGCCCCGTGGGCCTGAGCTGGCCGCGCGACTCACCTCCGTACTCGAGGTTATCTACCTCATCTTCAACGAGGGCTACGCGGCAACCGCCGGGGACGACTGGATGCGGCCCGGCCTCTGCGAGGATGCTTTGCGGCTCGGCCGCGTCCTCGCAGAGCTGACGCCCGACGAGTCCGAGGTCCACGGTCTCGTCGCGCTGATGGAGATTCAGGCCTCGCGCATGCGCGCTCGCGTTGGTCCCGGCGGAGAGCCGGTCCTGCTCCTCGATCAGGACCGAGGTCGCTGGGATCGCATCCTGATCCATCGCGGCCTCGCCGCGCTGGCCCGGGCCGAGGCCCTGGGTGGCGCCCTCGGTCCATATGGGCTTCAGGCAGCCATCGCGGCATGCCACGCCCGGGCCCGCACCCCGGAGGAGACGGACTGGGCAAAGATCGCCGCCCTCTACGATGCGCTCGCCCAAACGGCACCATCGCCGGTCGTCGAGTTGAACCGCGCGGTGGCGGTTGCCAAGGCATTCGGCCCGGAATCGGGGCTCGCCATCGTCGATGCGCTTCGAGGTGAGCCGTCGTTGCGCACGTATCATCTCCTGCCGAGCGTGCGTGGGGAGCTGCTGAGCCAGCTCGGTCGAACCAGCGAGGCGAGCGCCGAGTTCGCCCGTGCCGCGTCTCTCACGCGAAATGCGCGGGAGCGCGCCTTGTTGCTCGGCCGCGCGGCTCGCGCGGCTGCCAACTCCCTGTAGTCGAACTCGCGGGAAGCTTTGCCGCGCGCGAAACCGATCGAGCCCGGTCCCTTCGCGGTGGAGCAGCGAGCGCCGTATCATTCCCCGAAAAGAGGACTCAATGGCGCTCCTCGGCCCACACCTCCTGTACACCGACACGAACCTGGCCCAGGTATCGACCGGGGCCGGTGTGTACGCGCTCCTCGATGGCGACGAGGTGATCTTCTACGGGTGGTCCACGGATGTGCCGGGCCTCCGTGCCCGACTCGTGGCGCATCGGAAGGGGAACTGCACGCAGAAGGCCACACATTTTCAAATCGAGATCATCCGCGGGGACCGTTCGCCGTCCGAGCGACGCGCCGAGCTATTGCGCCAGCATCTCAGTGAGCATGGCGCGTATCCTCGGTGTAATCGCCTCGGCTCGTAAGTCGATTGCCCCGTGACCGGCGGCCACCCATGAACAACGCGGAGCTCATCGCGAGGCGCCTCGAATCGGCAGGCGTCCGCTGGGTGTTCGGTGTTCCCAGCGGACCCGTGCTACCGCTCATCGAGGCGCTCCGAACGAGCGACGTTGACTACGTCCTCACCGCAAGCGAGACGTCCGCCGGATTCATGGCGA
Source organism: Chloroflexota bacterium (assembly GCA_035652535.1). Classification (NCBI taxonomy): domain Bacteria; kingdom Bacillati; phylum Chloroflexota; species Chloroflexota bacterium. The sequence goes on along the minus strand of DASRDP010000150.1, from coordinate 61,431 downwards.
CCACGGTTGGCCAGCTCACCGGGACCCCGGGCGTATGCGTCGCGACGCTGGGCCCCGGCGCGACGAACCTCGCGACGGGGGTCGGCGCTGCGTGGCTGGATCGCGCGCCGGTCCTCGCCCTGACGTGCAACGTGCCCACGTCATGGCTCGACCGCCGCGTCCAGATGCGCATCGACCATCACGCGCTCTTCGCGCCCATCGCCAAAGCCAGCCTTCCCCTGCGGACCTCCAACGTCGCCAGCCAGCTCGATCGCGCATTTCAGGTCGCGGGCGCCGAGCCACCAGGCCCTGTCCATCTCGACCTCCCCGAAGACGTCGCCCTCGCGCCAGCCCTCGGCAATTTGGCGGGCGCCGAGGAGCCCGAGCGTCCGCTCGATACATCCCGAGCGACCGCCACCGCCGTCCTCCGGGCGCTGGGGCAGGCGCAGCGCACGCTCGTCGCCGTCGGCCTCGGGTTCACGCGCGCGCCGAATCGGTCGCGCCTGCTCGACTTCTTGGATCGACAGCGCATCCCGTTCGTGACCACGATGCACGCCAAGGGATTCTTGCCTGAATCGCACCCGGCGTGGGCCGGCACGCTGGGGCGCGCACGTCGGTCGACCGTGCAGGACTTTGTCCGCCGCGCCGATCTCGTCATTGCCGTGGGATTCGATCCCGTGGAGATCAACTATGAGGACTGGATCGACAGCCAGCCCGTGCTGCACATCAGCACCGAGGTGGCTGACGTCGATCCACGGCTCTCGGTTCAGAACCTCGTCGGCGACCTCGGCGCGGCAATCGAGCGTATGGCGGAGCTCTCCCGCGTCCCAAACGCCTGGAACCGCTCAGAATGGGAAGTGCATCGAGCGCGCCTCGATCGAGAGCTTCGCCCTGAGAGCGCGGCCCTTGCGACCCACCACGTGGTCGATTGCATCCGACGCGCCCTTCCCCCCGACGGGATTCTGGCGTATGACGTCGGCGCGCATACGCACCAGATCGCGACGCAGTGGCGGACCGACGAGGCCTGGAGCGCGATCTCCACCAATGGCTGGTCATCGATGGGCTTCGGGCTGCCGGCCGCGTTCGCAGCGAAGCTCGTCCACCCTTCCCGGGTCGTCGTCGGAATCGTCGGCGACGGGTGCTTTCAGATGACCGTCGGCGAGCTGGCGCTCGCCCGTCGCCTTCATCTCGCCGTTCCCATCGTCGTTTTGAACGACGGGTGGCTGGGCCTCATCAAAGTGAAACAGGAGCGCAAGGGGTATTCGTACTCGGGCGTTGAGCTGGGTCCCAGGGTCGAGCCACCGGCCCACTACTTCGGGGTACCGGTACGCGCAGCCCGAACGATTGGTGAACTGGAGCAGGCGGTGGATTGGGGCCTTAACCTCGGCGGACCGAGCGTCATCGAGGCATTTGTCGATGTCGCGACCTATTCCAGCACTGTCTACGACTGAGGAGGCGCCTGCGGACGGCTCGTGCGGTTCGGATGGAGCTCGAGCACCTGACGGACCGCCTTCTCCAGCTCCTCGGCGTCGAACGGCTTCTCCAGGACCGCCGCCACGTCGCCGCTGCGGTCCGTGTCGAACCACATGCCGGTGATCACGATGACCGGCACGCGGGCCGTGTTCGGCTCATCCCGAAAGCGACGAAGCAGCTCACGACCGTCGATGCCGGGCAGGCCAAGGTCCAGTGTGATAAGGTCGACGTCCCCCTCCTGAGCTCGCCGCAGCGCCTCCTCGCCGTTTTCAGCGGTGACGATCGAACAGCCACTATCCTCGAGCAGAATTCGCAGGATGTCCGACGTTGTCGGGTCGTCTTCAACGACCAGGATCCGGCGCTGACGTCCCTGCATCTCCGCCTCGCGACTCACGTCCGCCGCATCGCCGGCGGTCAGGTCGCCTGAAGCTTGCCGTCCGTGAACGTGAGGAGCTTGCCGGAAAGCGCCATGTCGGCCTGCGCGGCGAGAACGAATCGATCGCCGATAATGTCTACCCCCGACATTCGCTGCCGCGCCTCCTCCGGAGCCAGCTCGTGCGCGATCGGCCCCCCAGGGCCCATCGCGACGACGCACACGTTGAATTCGCGCTCCTCCTCCGCGACGTACCGCGTGAAAACGACGATTGCCTCCTTGGAGACCACGTAGGCACAGGCTCGGTTCCCCCCTCCGCCGTGCAAGCTGATGACGTGGCCGGAGCGCCTGCTCTCCATGTGCGGGAGCACGTGCTTCGTACAGAGGAACGTCCCCCCCAGGTTCGTCCCGATCACGCGGTCCCAGAAGCTCTGCTCCATATCGCGAATGCGGGGCCATTGCGGCACGCCCCACTGAAAATGGGGAACGATACCCGCGTTGTTGACCAGCACATCGATCTGCCCGAAGCGGCTAACGACCTGGTCCACCATGGAGCGGACGTCCTGTTCGTTTCGCACGTCAGCTTTGACGCCCATGGCGTCGCTCGTAAGGTCCTGAAGCTCTCCAACGACCGTGTCGGTCGGGCCGATGTCCGCAACAGCAACGCGGGCCCCTGCGCGGGCAAACGAATGGGCGATATACCGTCCAATGCCCTGCGAGCCACCGGTGACCAATACCGCCTGTCCTTCGAGCACCCGACCCTCCCCAACATGCGGAATGCGCGCCAGTCCGCCTTGTTCGATAGACGGTCGGCGTACTGGCGCCGCTGCTGCCCGATTCTACCGGATGGGCGGCCGCGCCCCGCTCAATGCTCCATGACAGCAACGTGAACTCTTTGGACGCGGCGCCCTTTGGTCGCGAGCACCCGAAATGTACAGTGGTCCGCCTCCACCACGTCACCCACGGACGGGACCTTTCCCATGCGATCGTAGATCAAACCCCCGATGGTCTCGTATTCGGCCGCGTCGAGGTTAAGGTTGAGCGCCTCGTTCGCGTCGTGGATGCTGATGCCGGCGTCGAGAATGGCCTCGTTGTCGGAAATTCGCTGGATTCGCTCCTGCACGACGTCGTACTCATCGTGGATCTCCCCAACGATCTCCTCGAGCAGGTCCTCGATGGTGACGAGGCCCGCCGTTCCGCCGTATTCGTCGACCACGACGGCGAGCTGAAGATGCTGCGTCTGGAAATCGTGGAGCATCTCGTCAATCTTTTTCGTCTCGGGGACAACGTGCACCGGCCGGGCCGCGCTGGCGACGGCGTCATCGCCACGGCCATCCCGCAACGCTTCTGTCAGGTCGCGAAGATGCACGATTCCGAGAATGTGGTCCACGTCGCCCTCGTACACGGGTACGCGGGAATGTCCGGTGGATACGAGGAGGTCCACGGCCTGCGCGACACTCATGGACGCTTCAGCCGCGACGACGTCGGGTCTCGGCACCATGATCTCCCGCACATCGCGGTCACTCAGCTCGAAGATACTGGTGATCATCTCCCGCTCCTCTTCTTCCAGGGCCTCGGTCTCCTCCACCGCGTCCACGAGGATTCGAAGGTCCTCTTCCGTAGCCGCCACGCGGTCCTCTGGCTCTCCTTTCACGATCGTGCGGAGCGCGCGGTCAGCCAGGAGATACCAGGGCCAGTACAGCGGCATCGTCACCAGCCCGATCGTGCGCAGCGGGCCATAGAGGATGGTCGCGGCACGCTCTGGGCGAATGGTGGCGAGTCGACGACCCAACGACTGGGCCGCGAGGACGAGGGTCACCACCACAACAACCGTTATGACCCGGACCGGCGTGTCGGATACGTACCTCTGGATGAAGAGGATCGTCGTCGCCGTCGCGCCGGCGATTGAGAGGGACTGGAGCAGGGCAATGCTGGTGAGCACCGGCGCCGGGTGCTGGACGACCTCGAACATGGCCTGGGAACGCGTGGCGCCCTGCTGAAGCAGCCGGCGCATGCGTGTCGCATTTAGGTAGCCGAAGGCGGACTGCCCCGCGGCTGCGAGGACTGCGAGCAGCAGGAACACGGCGAGCCAAGCGAGAAGAATCGACATTCGCCTACCGTCGAGTGGCGCCGGTCAGCGCGGAGATACGTTTCGGCGCTATCTCGTTTGCGGTCTCGGATCCAGCCGTGTCTTCAGTCGAAGAGCTCACTGACCGATCTGTTTTCGTGGATTCGCCGGATGGACTCTGCGAGGAGTGGCGCGACGGTGACGACGCGAATCTTCGGATCGCTCCGGTCATCCGGCAATGGGACGGTGTCCGTGATGACCAGCTCGCTCAGCGCGGAGTCCAGAAGCGCGTCGAGCGCGCCATTGGCAAAGACCGGGTGCGTCGCGCAGGCGAGCACATCCACCGCGCCGCGGGCGCGCAGCACGTCCGCGGCTTCGATCATCGTGCCGCCCGTCGAGATCATGTCGTCGAAGATCACAGCGGTCTTGCCCCGCACGTCGCCAACCATCTCGAGCACCTCGGCGACGTCCGGTCGCGGCCGCTGCTTGGCGATGATGGCCAGGGGCGCCGCTAGGCGCTGGCGAAAGTCGTTGGCGCGCCCCACGCCGCCCGCGTCGGGCGACACGACGACCATGTTGTCCGAGCCGAGCTTTCGGAAGTGGTCCACCAGAATCGGCGCCGCCCGCAGATGATCCACGGGGATGTCGAAGAATCCCTCGATGGCCGGCGCGTGAAGATCGATCGTCAACACGCGGCTCACGCCGGCGGTCGTCAGCATGTTGGCCACGAGCTTGGCCGAGATCGGCTCTCGCCCGGCCATCTTCTTCTCCTGCTTGGCGTACGCGTAGTAGGGGATCACCGCCGTAATTCGCCGCGCTGATGCCCGCTTGAGCGCATCGATCATCAGCAAGAGCTCGATGATGTTGTGGTCGACAGGAATCGAGAGCGACTGCAGCACGAAAACGTCCGACCCGCGCACGTTCTCTTCGATCCGAATCCGCGTTTCCGCGTTCGCAAATTGCCCCACCAGCGCGCTGCCCAGCGGGATGCCAAGACATTTTGCGACGTTGCGGGCGAGCGCCATGTTGGAGTTGCCGCTGAAGAGCTGCAGCTGTCGCTCGTATTCCATCATTCGTTCTCCGGTGGAGCGTTCGCGGGATCGGGCCCCGCGGCATCCGCGTTCTTCCGGCGAAACATTCGGGCTGGAACCCCGACTACCGTCTGATGGTCGGCAACGTCACGCGTCACGACCGACCCTGCGCCGGTGACCGCTCCAGTCCCGACCGTTACCGGCGCGACCAGCATTGTATCGCTGCCAATGAAGGCCCCCTCTCCAATAACCGTTCGGTGCTTCTCGCGCCCGTCGAAGTTACACGTGACTGCACCGGCGCCGATGTTCACGTCGGCGCCCACCTCAGCGTCGCCGACATACCCAAAATGGTGCATCTGCGTCCGCGGCCCGAGCGAGCTATTTTTCACCTCGGCGAAGCTTCCCAATGCCACCCCGGGCGCCAGGGCAGTGCCCGCCCGCACCCGCGCATATGGCCCGATCGTCACGCCGTCGCCGATCTCCGCCTCCTCGACGACCGACCACCAAACTCGGGCCCCCACCCCCAGTCGGCAGTTGATGATCTCCGCGCCCGGCCCCAACACGCACCCATCTCCGACGATTGACCGGCCCCGAACGTACGTGTGAGGATGAAGCACGATGTCGTGTCCGAAAACCGCCGATTCTTCCACGAAGGTCGACGCGGGATCGAGCACCGTGACCCCGGCGTCCATCAGGCGGTTGTGCACGCGCTCCCGCAGCAGCGCCTCCGCCGCCGCCAATTGGCGGCGCGTGTTCACGCCCAGAATTTCTCCGATGTCGGTAGCCTCGACAATGTCGACGCTCCGCCCGGAATCGGCGGCCCGATCTACGAGAGCGGTCAGGTAGACCTCCCCGCCCGGCGACGGCCGAAGGCCAGGCAGCTCCGCGCGAAGCCATCGCCCGTGAAAGACGAACACCATCCCGTTGACGAGATCGATCGATCGCTGCTCGGCCGTCGCATCCGGCTCCTCAACGATCCGCAGGGCGTGGCCGAAGCCGTCGCTCACCACGCGCCCATATCCGGATGGGTCCGCGATCCTGCCGGCCAGGAGCGCGATAGCGCTCGGCGGCACCTGACGGAGCATGCGCTGCAGCGTGGCGGCCGTGATCAGGGGGGTGTCGGCACCCAGGACGATCAGGCGATCGAAGTCGGAGGGCAGGGCGCCCAGTGCCACCCGGACCGCGTCGCCGGTGCCCAGCGGCTCATGCTGCACCGCCACGCGGACGTCGCCACCGATGGCGGCGCGAACGGCGTCGCCGTCCTTCCCAACCACGACGACGATCTCATCAACACCGGCCGCACGGGCTGCCTGGACGACGCGGAGAATCATCGGGGTCCCGCCCACCGCATGGAGGACCTTAGGGAGAACTGACTGCATCCGGACTCCCCGGCCGCCGGCCAAGATGATCGCTGCGGCCGATGGAGCGCGTGGCCCTGGCGGGGTGTCAGCAGTCAATCGGGGCAATCCCTCCCGAAACGTCCGCCAAAGGATGGGCGCCGTCTCTGGCGAGGGGAGTGGCGATCATGGCTGCGGAGCCAGGATTCGAACCTGGGACAAGGGATCCAAAGTCCCCTGTGATACCGCTTCACCACTCCGCATCAATCCCCGCCGGAGATACTACCAAAACCCAGGGGCCTGTCAATCGGGCGCTGCTGGCGCCCGGGTGCGCCGCCGCCGCGGCGATGGAGCCGCGATAGGATCGGTCGATAGATCCGATCGCGACGCAGACACCTCATCCGAGCTTGAGCAGCCGCGACGCGTTGCCGTTCAAGATCTTCTCTCGATCGTCGGGGCTCACCTGCACGTGCTCAAACCATCGCGTACCGGGCGCGTTCTCTTCGAACGGATAGTCCACGGAGAAGAGGACACGATCGACCCCCATTTCCAACAGACAGCACTGCAGCGCCGGCGTTGAAAAGAAGCCGCTGGTCGTTACGTAGAAGTGGCTGCAGAACTGCTCGCGGAAGCGAATCGGCTTATTGCCCGGCCGGGAAAGGCTGTGGTCGATGCGCCAAAGGGCGAAGGGGACGGCCTCCCCCATGTGGCCGAGGATGACCTTGAGGTTCGGATAGGCATCGAACATGCCGCTCAGTATCAACCGAATCGCTTCGGTCGCGGTCTCGACCATGAACCCCCATGCAGCGGCCGAAAGGGCGGGAAAATCGCCCAGGTAGTCCCGGTAATACGCGTCGACGACGGCCGGATGGGGCGCCGCTGGGTGTAGGTAGATGGGCACGTCGAGAGCTTGCGCCCGTTCGCATATGGGCCAGAAGTGGCGATCGTCGAAAAACACCCCATTCGTGGGCCCGTTGACCATCGCGCCCTTGAACCCCAGCTCGGCCACCGTTCGCTCCAGCTCGTCGGCGGCAGCGGCGGGGTCCGGCGTCGGCAACGTCGCGAACCCCGCGAGACGGTCGGGATAGGCCGAGATCAGCTCGGCGAGGCCGTCGTTCGCCTGGCGCGCGAGGGGCACCGCGGTCGCAGCGTCCATCCGCTGCACGCCGGGGTTTGCGTGGGAGATCACCTGGAAATCGATGCCCGCTTCGTCCATTTCCCGGATCCGCAGCTCGCCAAGATCCAGGAGCCGCCGCTGCAGCTCGGCGTCTCGCCCCGGGCCGCCGTAGTGCTTGATGACGTCCGGGTCCCAGTAATGCTCCTCGAGCGCGACGACGCGGGTGCCGCCGATCGCCATGCGTCTCCCTCCCCAAAAAGTTGATCGCCGCGGGCAAGAGCGACCCTCGGTAGAAAACCCCCCGGCGCATTACGCAGCCCGTGAGGGTATGGAGCCGCCCATCTCGGGTTGACGAGCTACGACGGTGAGATCACTTCCCACTCGTGCGCGTTGCGGCTGAAGGTTCCGAAGGGCCGACTCGCCTCGGAGCCGCCCCGAAAGTCGTCAAAGGCCCGAATGCCGGATCGCGCCGCGGGGGTGGTGGGATTGTAATAGAGGAGCATGAGCGGCAGCTCCGCCGCCATGTAGTCCGACAGCGCCTTGATCGCGGCCACCTGATCGCGCTCGCCGGGGCTCTGACGGTACCGATCGATGAGATCGTCCATGTGGGGATTCACGTAATGACCGCGGTTCGCGCCCGAGTAGTTGTTCCGCGGGCCCGCGGACGTGCGACTATCGACCCGCGCAAGGATCGAGTCGCCCGACCCACGAGCGGAGGTCTCGAATCCCGGGTACTTGGATCGGGCGCCTCGATCGCGCACGATTGCCCCGGCCACCACATACTGTTCGGTGGCGACACCGATCTGCTTCCAATAGTCGGCGATGACCGCGATCTCTTTTTCGTCACCCTCGGTGGTCCAGAGAACGGTGGCGAACCGCCGACCCTGGGGCCCGACGAGGATGCCATCAGGTCCGGGGCTCCATCCCAGGTCGGCCAGCATAGAGCGCGCCCGATTTTGATCGAACACGTACTGCGCAAAGCCATCCTTCACGGCATCGTGTAGGCGATCGCCCGGGGGCAGAAGGGAGTTGGCGACCAATTCGCCGTGGCCACGCTGCACCACCTCCGATAGCGCCTTGCGATCCAACCCGAACAGCAGTGCTTGTCGGACGCGTGCATCAAGCACGGCGGGCAACTGCTGGATCTCCGGGTCAAACTGCGGGCTCAGGAAGCGTGTCGTGCCGGTCCCCACATACACGGTCCCCTTGCCGCTGGCATCCCAGTCATCTTTGAGCTGCAAGCCCAGCTCCGCGCCCAAGGAGTTGTCCATCAGCATGTCGACAGCGCCGGCGAGCACGGCTGAATACAGCGCGTCGTTGTCGTTGAAGATGCGGACCACGATTCGATCGGTTCTGGGGCGTCCAAGAAAGTAGCCGTCGTATGCCGTGAAGACCAACGACTCCCCAGGATGGAACTCGGCCAGGCGAAACGGGCCTACGTGGATGTAGTCTGCCGTCCAGTACGACAGGTTGACGAACGCCGGACGATCGAGGGTGTGGTACGGCGTTTCGAGGAGATGTTTCGGCTGGGGCCAGAGGGCACGCAGGCCCATGGAGTCGGCCTGGTAGTATGGACCGCGCCAGTAAATCACAAAGGTCGAGTCGTCCGATGCCTCCACCGAATCCATCTCCTGGATGGCGTCGCGATTGAGGAACGGCAGATTCGGATCCGAATCGATCTGATACGCGAAGACCATGTCCTGCGCCGTGAAGGGCTCGCCGTCCTGCCAGGTCACATCCTTACGAAGCGGGTACGCGCTCTTCATACGCCCGTCGGGCAGCATCTCCAGCGTCCCACGATCGAAGGATGGAAGCTCCGACGCCAGGCGGGGGATGGGACGCGCAACCTCCCGATCGGCGGTCACCAGTCCCTGAGAGTGGATCTCATTCAGCGACTGCCATCCGCCACTCGTCGTGCTGCTGCCCATCACGGACAGGGCGTCGACGCTGTTGGCGATCCCGATCGTGATCGTCGTTTGCGATTTGGGCCGCGTCTGCGCGGCGGTCTCTGGAAGGGGGGATGGGGCGCCACAACTCGTGGCGAGCACGACGAGGCCAACCGTGAGGACGAGCGTTCGCGCCAGCACTACTCCCTCCATGTCCCAGGCGGCCGTGGACCGGCCGCGATGCGGCTCACTACCTCGCGGCCGCGCCATTCCCGCTTGAGACGTCTGAACCGACCCAAGAATCGTCTTGTAGGGCGAACCGGTGCACCGACGCGTGGATTCCCGCCGCCCGCGCCGTCGCGCACGCCCGATCCGCGTCCCGCCGGCTCTGATACAGGGCGAATACGGAAGGGCCCGCGCCGCTCACCGAGACGCCGAGCGGGTTCGTCGATTGGAGCGCGGACATCGCGCGGCCCACCTCCGGCCAGCGCTGGAGGGCCGGGCGCGTGAATGCCGATCCCACGTCGCCGTATTGCAGCGTCCCCCGTGCCAGGGAGTCGGCCAAGCGCTGGGCGGCCGCCCCCGACGTAAAGTCGGCGACCCCGAGCGCACGATACATCTCGGCGGACTTGCGGGGCGATCCAGCCTCCAGGGGAACGAGGACCAGCCAGTGGAGACCCGCGTCGGGGAGCGGGTCGAGGGCTGTTCCCGTCCCGCGGGCGAGTGCCGCGCCCCCGTGCACGGCGAAGGGGACGTCGGAGCCAATCTCCGACGCGAGCTCCATCAGCTCCGCGCGCGTCAGCGAGAGGTCCCAGAGCCGATTGAGGCCGACGAGCGTGGCGGCGGCGTCGGCGCTGCCCCCGCCCAGCCCGGCGGCGATCGGGATCCGCTTCCAGCACGTGATCTCGCATCCCCATCGAACGCCGAGGCGCGCTTTCAGCATGGAGGCGGCGCGCAATATCAGGTTGTCCGATTCGACCTCCATGCCGTGGCACTGCAATCGCACATGATCTGCCCTGACCATGCGCAGGCGGTCGGCGAGGTCGATGGTCTGGAGCACGGTTGCGACCTCGTGATAGCCGTCGGCGCGTCGACCGATGACCTCGAGGCATAGGTTGATCTTGGCGTGGGCGCGCACGACTGCCTCCGCGTGGGACGTGCTAGCCATCGCTGCCGCGCACTGCCCGATACAGGCTCACCCAGTCCCCGAGGGAAAGAGCGCCGGGACGGCTGGTTGGATTGATGGACGCCCGGCGAGCGGCCTCCTGGACCTCGACGGGATCTATGCCAAGCCCATCGCCAAGAGAATTGTGGAGCTGTTTCCGCGGCTGCGCGAAGCCGGCATGGAGAAAATCGAGAAATCGCTCGACAGGGTCCACCTCCACGCGCGGTTCTGAGAGCAGATCGAGCCGCAGCACCGCCGACTGCACTTTCGGCATGGGGAAGAAGCAGCCGGGCGAGACGCGTCGGACGATCTTTGATTCGGCCATCAGGCCGAACGCGACCGACAGAAAGTCGGCATTGGCCCCTCGCCCGACGATGCGCTGAGCGACCTCCTGCTGGACCATGGCGACGATGCGCCGAGGGCGAGGCCGCCGAAAGGCTAGCTTGAAGAGCAGCGGCGTGGCGACGTGATACGGCAGGTTGGCCACGACGGTGAACGGCTCCTCGACCAGCTCGGCCACATCGGTCTGGAGCGCATCTGCATGGACGACGCGCAGATTCTCGGGATTGCGGAGCGCGCCGGGGAGCGCCTCGGCGAGCGTTCGATCCAACTCTACCGCCACGACCCGGGCGCCCGTTCGCACCAGCTCCCTCGTCAGCATCCCCAGTCCAGGGCCGATCTCGAGGACCTGATCGTGCGAGGCGATCCCCGCAACCGCAACCATTGCGCGCGCGACGCCGGCCTCGCAGAGGAACGTCTGGGACAAGCGACGGTCTGGTCGGCGGTCGATGGCGTGCAACGCGGCCGCGGGTGAGAACGGAGAAATGTCTGTCAACGGGCTGCTATTCGTGGCGGCCGCCGTGAGAGGCACAAGCGGCGAAGCGACAATATGGTGAAGCTGGGCCGTGCACCTGCCGTCGATCGGAACGCTCCCCGCGCCTCCCTGGCTGGCTTGCTCCGGCCCGGCACCCCTGCGGCACCCAGAGAGCACCGTTTACCGTTGCTTCCTCCCGGACCTGGCGGGGTTCACAGGTCTCTGCCGCGCAGGACCGAACCATCAACACCGCCCGACCAGGAGCTGTCCGGACAACGCCCGACCTCGGGCAGGAATTCAACCCCGCTAGAGCGGATTGCGGGTACAGGGCACCGCTAGCTCCCCGTCTAGCACGACCATATGAATTCTATGGGGCGCCCGAGCGGGCGTCAACCGGCTGGCGCGACGGTGACCGGAATACGGATCTCGTCCGACGGGCTGCCATCCCGGGGGCTCGGCCAGTAGACGAGGATCGTGATCGCCCGATCGCCCGTCGATGCCGGAATGGACAATGAGGCTTCGAAGGGACCGTGGAGCCCAGCATCGGCGCTCGCCGCCTTTGCGGACACCTGGGCCAAGCGCGTGCCCGCAGAATCCTGCGCCTCCACCACCACCAACCCTTCGAACGTGGCCGCGGTGCCACGAACGACGATCGGCGACGTGACCCGCGCAGATGGGTTCGGTTGAGTCACGCGGATCGCCATATGGTCGGACCACGTGCCCGCGGGCAGAAGGAGCGACTGGCCTGTGCGCAGCCCAGCGTCCGGCGAGAGCCCGTTCGGCCCAGCGATGTCGCTCGGCTGGACGTCGAAACGGCGCGCCAGCCCGTAGAGCGTGTCTCCCTGCTGCACGGTATACCGTGGGCCAGCCGCCGCCGTCGGGGACTCGAGCGCCGTGCGAGTCCCCAACGCAACGGGCGTCGGTGTGAGGGCGACCGTGGGGACGGCGGGCGTTGGAGGCGGGGGCTGCGCAGTCACAGCCGGGCTCCGCGTTTGGTCCGCTGAGCGTGGCACCTCGATGCGAATGGGCGTGACGGTGGGGGTCGATCGAGCCGTCGTCTGCTGACCCGCGAGTAGGCACGCGGTATTTGCCGTGCCGACCACAACGGCGAGGACGATGCGCGCAAATTGCTGAATGCGCTGCCTCGCGCCTCGTGGCGGAGAGGGTGGGATTCGAACCCACGAGGGGTTGCCCCCTACTCGCTTTCCAGGCGAGCGCCCTAGGCCGCTAGGCGACCTCTCCTCGACCATTGCCCCACGATTCTACGGGTCGGTCGCGCGTCCCGGCAAAATCCGCCCTCTGGTATCATCTTGCTACCCATAGGCGTTCCGCGGCCGGAGGAAGAGCGCATGGTCGCGACGTTTGAGTACCGGCGTGCGGCGTCCGTCCCCGAGGCGATCGAGATCCTGAGCGCAAGTGGGCCGGACGCAAAGGTCCTCGCTGGCGGTCAGAGCCTCATCGCCCTCATCAATCTCGGTCTTGCGCGGCCATCTGTCCTCGTGGACATCAACGGCATCGCCTCTCTCGATTCGATGGAAGAGGTGGACGGAGAGTTGGTCGTGGGCGCCACGGCGCGCCACGCGGCGGCGCTTAGCAGCGCCACGGTCCGGCGATGTTGTCCACTCCTGGCAGAAGCGATGCCGCTGATCGGCGATCGGCAGGTCCGCAATCGTGGGACCATCGGTGGCAGCGTGGCCCACGCCGATCCGGTTGCCGAGATCCCGACCGTGGCGACGTGTCTCGGGGCAACGATGCGCCTGGCCGGCGCGGCCGGCACTCGTGAGGTTTCCGCCGCCGACTTCTTCGTCACATACTTGACCACGGCGATCGGGGAGGGCGAACTGCTGACGCACGTGCGCTTCCCGAAATCGCCGCCCAGCGCTGGCGTGTCGTTCCAGGAGCTGGTTCGGCGTAAGGGAGATTTCGCGATCGTCGCGGCAGCAGCCAGTGTCGCCCTCGACTCGCGCGGCGCGTGCGCAGACGTGCGCCTTGCTCTGGCCGGAGTCGATGCGACGCCGCGCTTCGCGGCCGAGGCGGCGCAGGTCCTCGTCGGACACGAGCCGACGTCGGAACGGATCCGCGAGGCCGCGCGCGCCGCGTGCGCGGATATCGCGCCCGAAAGCGACATCATGGCGAGTGGCGAGTATCGAAAGGCGATGGCCGAGGTGTACGCACGGCGCTCCCTCGACCAGGCAGTCCAACGAGCGCAAGCGAACGCGAGGGTGTGACATCGAAAAGCTGGATGGTGTTTCGTGATCGAAGATAAGACATCAAAAACCGTCGAAGACTACTTGTTGAACATCTACACCATCTCGCACGAAGGCCGCACGGTCATCGCCGCCCGCCTGGCAGAAGCGCTGAGCGTCGCTCCACCAACAGTCACGGCCACGCTGCACCGCATGGCCCGCGACGGCCTCATCACCGTGACTCCGCAGAAGGAAGTCGTCCTGACGGACGTCGGCCACGAGCGCGCAGAGACGATGGTGCGCCGGCACCGGCTTGCGGAGCGCCTGCTCATCGACATCCTCGGCATCGACTGGGCGGATGTGCACGAGGAGGCCCATCGCTTCGAGCACGCGATCTCCCCGAAAGTTGAGGAGCGCATTCTGGCGATTCTGGGCGACCCCACCACGTGTCCGCACGGCAGCCCCATTCCCGGCTACGCGCCCACGACGCCCTCGGGCGCCACGCGCCTCGAGGATGCGAAGGCCGGTGACCACGCGATCATCGAGCGGATATCGGAGGACGCCGAGAGCGACCGGGATCTCCTGGGATATTTTCAGCGAACGGGGCTGCTCCCGGGGCGCGAGTTCGACGTGGCAGAGGTTGAACCGTACAACGACATGATCGTGCTTCGACGAGGCGAGGAATCAGTCCCCATCAGCCTGCCAGTCGCCCACAAGATCTGGGTGCGCGTATCGAACGACGGGTAAGGCGAGCCCGCCCATGGTACAGGAAGCTGAACTGTCCACCCCGCGCTGTGTCGCAGGGCGCAGACGCGCTGCCAACAACACGACTGATTTGCGGGCGGTCATCACACCCCGTCGTGGCTCGCGTCCGCACGATCAGTCAGCGTGCGAACCGGGAGTCTGGCGCAGCTCGTTCGCCCGCTCGCGGGCAGGCGGCATCCAGCGGTAGACACGCATCCCCTCATCCATCCCCTTGAGGCGAAACAGACCCAGCGGGCGCGCGAGCGCGCGATCCGAATCTGCCAGCTCGGCCCAGAATGGCTCCGTCATCAGCACCAGATCGGCGGTCGACTGCGATGCCATCTCCTCCTCGAGAGCCGCGTCGTCGTGGCGGAGCTGCTCCAGTGAGAAGACTGCGTGGACGTTGTTGCCGATTCGGTCCCCTTGTTCTGTCAAGTGGGATGGACCCCAGTGAAGTGCGATGGACAGTTGCGCATTCACGGGCATTTGCTTGGCGAGAGTGGGCGCCAGCCGCATGCCTGCGTCGAGCGCGGAGCCCGCGGACCCGAAACACGCGAAATACCCGTCACCGGTGCACTTGAGGAACGGCTCGCTCTCCGTTTTCAGCGAACGCTCGAGGGCGCGACCCATCGCGAGCATGAGCTTGGCGAAGTATGGACCATCTGCCTGGACGAGGCGCGTGGAGTTCACGACGTCGACCACGAGGTAGGCATCGGTTCGCATGCGCAGGAAGCTCGTGCCGGGAATGATGACGCTGTCCTCCGTGGAGAAGGACGTCTCGATGATAGAGGTGACGTCGCCGTCGTCGGCGCGGTTCGGCACGACGGCCAACCGCGTGTGCCCGACCAAGACGGAAGCGGGAACCGGGAGGGGCGCGATTCCCGCGACGCGCTTTCCGTCCAGGTACGTCCCATTTCTGCTGCAGTCTTCGATCATGAGGGACGCCCCCATGACGTGTATCACACAGTGGTGACGGGACACAGCCTGATCGTCGGCGACGCAAAGGTTATTGGTGCCGTCGCGACCTATGGAGAACGAAGGGCCGAGGATCGGTAACTGCACGCCCCCGCGCTCTTCATTGAGGCTCACGATGAACGCGAGCGGCTCCGTCGTGGTCGCGCTCACCCAACGACCTCGTTCCCCGTCCCACGTCGTTGGCTGCGTAACACGTGCGTCCTCGCGCATTAAACTCGTTGCGATTGTACACATAGGAGAACGATTGCAACATCTGCCTGCATCAAAAGCCCGTAACCGGACAATTGGCCGCCCGGCGCCTTGCACGCGGGGGCACGAATGAGTTACAAGGTGCTACTCATCAAGGCGAGGCCGAATGCAACAGCCGATCATCACGCCTCTGGTTGATGGCTACCCGTTCGCGGGTTCCGGACTCGACGTCGCCGAGCACGCGGTATGGATCGACGACGACGGAGAAGACGCGGCCCACGCGCACGATCCGCTCCTGGCGGCGAACGCGGAGGCCATCGAACCTTCGGATGATCCCGTCCGAATGTACCTCCAGGAGATCCACGAAGTCCCGCTCCTCACCGCCGCCGATGAAAAGCGGCTCGCCTGTCGCCTCGAAGAGCTTGTCAACCTCAACCGCATTCGGGCCTGCATCGGCGATTCGGGGCTTTCCGTCGACCACGACACAGCAACCGCCATCGCCATCTTTGCTGAGGTGGCCCAGAATTTCGGCGTTGCCACTGCCCTGACCCGCCTCGCCGTACTCGACACCGCCTCCGCTCGATCCCTCCTCCAGGACCCGGGACTGCGCGAGCTGATCGATTACCACATCGACGGAATGACCGTCTCCATCGTGGCAGAGCATCTCGGAATCTCAGAGGCGGACGCGGTGTCCCGAATCGTTCAGTTCTCCATTGCGACGCGGCTTTTGCCCCGGGCCATTTACCGTGCGCTGGGGGAGCGCAGCGCCGAAGAGCTTCCGACAATCGAGGAGATCGCCGCGGTCTGCGAGGCCGCTCACGGCGAAATCTGCCGCGATTTCGAGGAGATCGAACAGCACGCCAACGCAGCGCAGCGACAGCTCATCGAAGCGAACCTGCGCCTCGTCGTCAGCGTGGCGAAGAAGTACCTGGGCCGCGGGATGTCGTTGCTCGACCTGATTCAGGAAGGGAACCTTGGCCTCATGCGGGCGGTTGGCAAGTTCGACCATCGGCTCGGGTTCAAATTCAGTACCTACGCGACCTGGTGGATCCGTCAAGCGGTCGGGCGCTCGGTCGCCGATCACTCCCGAACCATTCGCATTCCGGTCCATATGGTCGAGACGGTCAGCCGCCTCACACAGGTGTCCATCGACCTCACCCAACGCCTTGGTCGAGACCCGAGCCCGGCGGAAGCGGCCCTGATGATGGGCCTCTTGGAGCCGTCGACCGAGCTTTCGCTCATCGCCACAATCTGCCCCGACCTGGATCCGGAGGAGTGGCCGGACCCGGCCCGCCGGGCGCGGATCCTCGAGGCGAAGGTCCTCATGCACCCTGAGGAACTCCCCGACGAGATTCAGGCCGATATCGCCCGCGCATCGTCTCGCGTGATGCAGGCGCGCCGGGTGCCACGCCAGCCGATCTCCCTCGAGACGCCAATTGGGGACGATCAGGAGCACTGCCTCGGGGACATCATCGAGGACCAGAATGCCGCCGTCCCCGCCGACGTGGCCACGTACGAAATTTTGAAGCGTCAAATCTGGGACCTGTTGCACGAGCTGCCCGAGCGCGAGTCGCAAATCCTTATTCTGCGATTTGGCCTACTCGATGGGCGACCGCGGACGCTTGAAGAAGTGGGCCGCGAGTTCGGTCTCACCCGCGAGCGTATCCGCCAGATCGAAGATGATACGCTCCGGCGATTGCGGCGCCCCAGAGAGGCGATCTACCTCCGCGAATTTCTCCACTAGCTCCACCGCTCATGGCGCCGGCTCCTGCACGCCCGGCCGCTACGGTTGTGCTCGTTCGCCCGACCGACCCGGCTGGATGCCGATGGGATACATTCTTGCTGCGGAGAAGCGCCGAAAGCCCGGTGCTGGCAGATTTCTGGGTATTCCCCGGCGGTACGGTGCGACCGGATGACGGCGACCCCGAAAATGCGACGGTCAGCCCATGCTTCACCCCGAACGATGCCCACGCGGCTCTGGCGCGACCGCCGGATTCGCCCGCTCCCACGCCGGCCGAGAGCTTCGCCCTTTACGTGGCAGCATTCCGCGAGGTGATTGAAGAGACGGGCATCGTCCTCGCGAGCGACCCTTCGGCCGCGTGCGCGGAATCCTGCAATGGGAGCCCCAGCGCCGCAGTGACCCAGATCGTCGCGCGCAGGCGTGAGATCGAGCGCGGCGTACCGCTTCACCGGATCGCGGTTGAGCATGGTGCCCAACTCGACCTCGGGTGCCTCACGTATTACGCGCACTGGATCACGCCTGAACCGGTTCCCCAGCGATTCGACACGCGCTTCTTCCTGGCGGCTGTCTCACCGGACACACTCGCCACGCCCAGCGAGCGAGAGATGGCGGAAGGGATGTGGATCGACGTGGAATCGGCGCTCGCGCTGCACGCGCGCGGCTCGCTCGCGCTGCACTTCGCGACGATCCAGCACCTTCGGCGGCTCGAACCATTTCGGAGCGTCGCGAGCGTGCTGCATTTCGCCAGAACGAAGCCGATCGCACCGGTCATGCCAACGATCCGTGAGATCGACGGGCGGACGATACCGCAGGTTCCAGTCGAGCTGTCCGACGCGTGGTGAGACCGAACTGTTCGGGTTGACCGCGCAGCGTCTCGGATCGGTAGCGCGGATCCGGGATAGCTGAAGCGGTGGATCAGGCCGGAAGCGTTCACGAACGCCGGCGCTATGCGCCCCTCGGCTCGGCACGGTCACTGAGCCCCTCGCGCAGGTAGGACTCAGCGAGCGCGCGATACTCCGGCGCCGCCCTCCGGACCCACTCGAGCGAGCGGCCGGACAGCTCCTTTTTCACCGTCGCGGGGACGCCTGCAGCGAGGTGCCGAGGTGGAACGACCATCCCCTCCCCGACGATCGCGCCGGCCGCCACCATCGCCTCTTCGCCGACGACCGCGCCGTTCATCACCACCGCGTTCATGCCGATGACGGCTCCGCGCTCGACAGCACATGCCTCCAACACCGCGCCGTGGCCGACGGTGGCGTCGGGTCCGACGGTGGTTGGGTGCGATGCGTCCACGTGCACCACCACGTTGTCCTGAATGTTCGCTCCGCTGTGAACGACGATCGCGCCGAAGTCCCCACGAAGAACCGCCCCATACCAGATGCTTGCGCCGGCCTCGACCGTGACGTCACCGACGAGGGTCGCGTTGGGAGCGACGAAGGCGCCCGGGGCGACCCGCGGCCGTGTGCCGTGCCACTCGACGATCACGTGCTCTCCCTCCCGCGCTGATATGCGCGCGGAGTCTCAAAAATGTCGATGGTACAATACGCCGCGGGTTTTGTCGCACCGCGCCACATGCTATTCATCCCTGGCGAGGCATATATGAGTCGCGAGCGCAGACAGTACGTGCGATTCGCTTTTTATCGCGTCGATCCTCTCTGGCGACGGATCTCGCCAGGGGACCGCGCCTCGGCGAAGGCCGAGTTCGCTGACATCGTCGACGGCTGGTCGGGCCGAATCCTCCTGCGCACATACTCGACCATTGGCACCCGGCCCGACTGTGATTTTCTCCTCTGGCAGGTGAGCGAGAATCTGGATGACTTCGGTGAGATCGCGGCCGACATCTCATCCTCCCAGCTCGGCCGGTACATCGAGACACCGCACGCGTTTCTCTCCATGACCAAGCACTCGATGTACGTCTCAGAGCACACGCACGAGGGTCAGGAAGGCACGCGGCTGACCATCGCGCCCGGTGGCGCAAAGTACCTGTTCGTGTATCCGTTCGTGAAGACGCGCACCTGGTACCTGCTCTCACAGGCCGAGCGTCAGCGGATCATGACCGTGCACATCGCGATGGGTCACAAGTACCCGACGGTCAAGATCAACACGACGTATTCCTTTGGGCTGGATGACCAAGAATTCGTCGTCGCGTTCGAATCAGACTACCCTGCCGACTTCCTGGATCTGGTCCAAGAGCTTCGCGAGACCGAATCCAGCGCCTACACGCTGCGGGACACGCCGATGTTTACGTGCATCTCGATGCCAGTTCGAGAGATTCTCGAGGCGTTGTGCCGCGACGCGCGCGTCAGCGCGCCAACCGGGACACGGGAGACAATTCGCGTATAATAATGGCTGAATGACGCACAAGGTCCGCACTGCAAAGGCACTCCACCGGGGGTGGGGTGCCTTTTCTTTTGCCCACTGCGCGCTTCGTGGGAGGCTTTGTCAGATTGGTTGAAACAATCCCGGTGGGATTCGAGGCGTTTGACCTCAACCCCGAAATTGCACGCGCGATCCAGGAGATTGGCTACGAAGAGCCCACCCCTGTTCAGCAGGCCGCGATTCCCATATTCCGCGCCGGCCAGGATCTCATCGCTCAGGCCCAGACGGGCACCGGAAAAACGGCGGCGTTTGGCATCCCCATCGTCGAGGCAATCAGCCCGTCGGCGCCGGGCGTTCAAGCGCTGATCCTGGCGCCAACTCGCGAGCTGGCCACACAAATTGTCGCAGAGCTAACCCGGCTCGCGAAGTATCGGGACGTCGGCATCTGCGCTGTGTACGGGGGATCATCGATGAAGGCGCAGATCGATGCCATCCCGCATGCGTCGATCGTCGTCGGTACGCCCGGGCGGATTCTCGATCTCATGCGCCGCGGCCACCTGAGACTGGCTTCGGTCTCCGTACTCGTGCTCGACGAGGCGGACCGCATGCTGGACATGGGATTCCTGCCGGACGTTGAGCAGATCATCCGCGCGACACCCCGCGCCCGTCAGACCGGGCTCTTCTCCGCGACCATCACGACCCTCGTTCGGCGCCTCGCCGCGCGCTACATGCGCGATCCCCAGCACGTCACCATCGCTCCGGAGGAGAGAACTGTCGCCACCGTTCGACAGCTCTGCTACGAGGTGGCAAACCGCGACAAGATGGCGGCGTTGTTCGAGGTCATCGAGCGCGAAGAGCCGCGGAGCGCCATAATTTTTTGCCACACCCAGGTCGCGGTTGATCGAGTCGCCCGCGAGATGCAGCGGCGCCGTCTCCCGGTCCGAGCCATTCACGGCAGCCTGAGTCAGGCGGAGCGCGAGCGCACGCTCCAAGACTTTCGCGCCGGCAAGGTGCACTTTCTCGTGGCCACCAACCTCGCCTCCCGGGGTCTCGACATCCTCCACGTGTCGCACGTGATCAACTACGATATTCCTGAAGACGCGGAGACGTACGTCCATCGTATCGGTCGCACGGCGCGAATGGGGCGCCACGGCACGGCGATCACGTTCGTCAGCGAGTGGGACCTCGACGCCTTCGAGGCCATTAAGAAGGTTGCGGGCGACAACCTCGAGCCCGCGATCCTCGACCTGTACGCGGTCCACCGGTAACCGAGCATCTCCTCACGGGGAAGAGCTCCATGAGCCAATACGAACTGGTTCCCGTCGACGAAGCGCTCGCGATCGTCAATTCCGTCGCTCGGCCCCTTGCAACTGAGCCAGTCAGAACGGCAGATGCCATCGGCCGCGTGCTCGGCGAAGACGTCGTGTCACCCGAAGACGTACCCCCCTTTCGCGCCTCAACCGTGGACGGGTTCGCTGTCATCGCCGCGGATCCGGCGCCGGTTCGACGCGTGATTCACGAGATCACGGCTGGCGTGGTGGCCGAGCCGCGGGTCGAACCGGGCACAGCTGCCAAAATCATGACTGGCGCGCCTATCCCCGACGGCGCGGACGCGGTGGCCATGATCGAATACACGCGATTCGAGAACGGCACGGTGCGCCTCGAACGGCCCGTCCGCGCGAACGAGAACGTTCGGGGCATCGGCATCGACGTGGGCAAGGGCGACGTTATGCTCAGCCGTGGCGCCATCATTGGGCCTGCTGAGATCGGCCTGCTCATGACCCTCGGCTGCACGGAGGTTTCCTGCTATCGCCGGCCGACGGTGGCCGTGCTTTCGACGGGCGACGAGCTCGTGGAGCCGTGGGAGTTGGTGCCAACGGGCTCGATCCGCGACAGCAATCGATTCGCCATCATGGCCGCGATCTCTGAGGCTGGGGGCATTCCCGTCTCGCTGGGACACGTGAAGGACGACCGAGACCTTCAGGCGACGAAGGTGCGGGACGGAATCGCCCAGGCGGACGTTTTGGTGACGTCCGGCGGGGTATCTGTCGGGGACCGAGACTTCATCAAGCCGGCGCTCGAGCAGATCGGGAAAGTGCACTTCGGCCGAATTGCCTTTCGCCCGGGCATGCCGCTCACGTTCGCGGAGGTGGGCGATAAGCTCGCCTTCGGCCTACCGGGCAACCCGGTTTCATCCCTCGTCACATTTGAAGTGTTCGTGCGGCCAGCGCTTCGGCGGATGCAGGGCGATCCACACCCAATGCGCCCGCGCATCCAAGTAATCGCGGAGCACGACTTTCGCCGCGGTGGCGACCGCCTGGAATATCACCGGGCGATCGTTCGCTGGAGAGACGGCCAACTCTTCGCCCGCAGCACCGGCTCACAGATCTCGAGTCGCCTGCTGTCCATGGTGGGCCATAACGCCATGGTGATCCTCGAGCCGGGGGACGGCCTGGTGCGGGCGGGCGAGCCGCTAGACGCCGTCCTGACGGGGCCCATCGAGACGGAGTAGCACCGCCGAGCATCGCTCGCCCAGTGGCCTTCGCCAGACCGTCAGGAGATGTGGTCCGACTCATCGCACTGGGGGTGCTCACGGTGAACGAAACAGCGACGACCGACGCTCCAGACGCGCGCCCGCCCGAGGCGCCCGCGCCATCGATTCGGCGCGACATCAGGTCCGGTCTTCTCGGGGTCGGTATCGCGATCCTCTGTCTGATCCCTCCGGGGATTCACTTCGTCAGCGGCCCATTGGGGCCCGGCATCGGCGGGTTTTTCGCCGCGACACGCGTTCACGCGCGCGGTAAGCACATCGCCTCGATCGCGTTGACCCTCGCCGTCGGGGAGGCGATCATCGCCTGGATCGTCGCGGGGATCCTGATGGTCATCGGAACGATCGGCAAAGACTCGGCCACGCTGCTCTTTGTCGCCGTCGTAGACGTCGCAGTCTTTTTCTACTCGTTCTGTCTCGCGGGAGCTGGGGCATTTCTCGGCGGCCTCAGCGGCGGGGGGTGAATCCGACCACCCTGCATGTGCCTGCCAGCCGCGCGACGCGTCCGTCGGGTGTGCGCGCGTAGCGCACGGCCTCGGCCCCCTCCGACCCGACTGCCCTTCGCGGGCCGCGACGCGTCCGTCGGGTGTGCGCGCGTAGCGCACAGCGGACAGGTCGGCTATGATGTGCCCGCGAGCCACCGACAGCCACGGCGGCGACTGCCCAATCGCGGCAGACCGCCCGCGCTGCGCGCCATCAATCCCACATGATGCGGAGAGCGAATGTATCAGGGACAGAAGGTTATCGACGTCCACGGCCATATGACCACGCCGGACAGCTTTCGAAACTTTGCCATGACGCTGATGTCCCTTCGGAGTCCGGGCCGTCAACAGTACAACCTGTCGGACGACGAGCTACGGGAGTCCCTCCTCGAGCACATCGAGGCCCTCGACAAGCGAAACATCGACTATCAACTGGTGAGCCCGCGACCGGTCGCCATGCTTCATTGGGAATCCCCTCACATCCAGGAGCAATGGTGCCGTGTGACCAACGACGTCATTGCGCAAAGCGTGAAGCTCTTCCCCGACCGATTTGGTGGCATCGCCCAGTTGCCCCAGTCCAACGAGCATCCGGACACGTCGTTTTTGGTCGAAGAGCTGGAGCGCGCGGTGAAGGATCTCGGCATGGTGGGCGCGCTCCTCAATCCGGACCCGAGTGGGATGCGCGACGTGCCGGGCGTGAACGAGAAGTACTGGTACCCACTGTACGAGAAGGCGCAGGAGCTTGACGTCCCGTTGCTGGTGCACCCGTCCATCACCAAAGACCGACGGGTCCGAGCGATCCCCCACAACTACCAGATCAACAACGTCTGGGAGGAGTACCTTGCCACGCTCCTCTATATCGCGACGGACGTGTTCCAGGTGTTCCCCCGCCTCAAGGTTGTGATCTGCCACGCCGGCGGCGGCCTCAGTCGACACTTCAATTCCGATATTCGGGACGGCCACCCGCCACGCGAAGAGGTCCGCGAAAAGTACTTCAACAACCTCTTTTTCGATACGTGCGTGTACGACGGCTCCTTCATGGATACGGCTGTCAAACAACACGGGATCGACTCGATGGTATTTGGTACGGAGATCGGCGCGGCGCTGCGGGTGGACGTAGTCGGACTCATCGATGGGCTCAAGGACTTTTCCGTCGAGGATAAGGTCAAGATCTTCAACACGAATCCCAAGCGCGTCTACAGCCGGATGAAAGTGGCCTGAGGGGCGACATCGTCTGGACGCTGGTGTCCGCAAGCGTGGCCACCGCCACGCGCGGTGGACGCGCGCTAGCTGATGAGGCGGCGATCCATGGGGATGGGTCCGAGAAGTTCTGGGCTATCTTCGTGGACCAGCAGCATCTGCTCGAGCTTCACCGCCTGGGTGCTACCTTCCTCGCCAAAATAGACTTCGATGGAGAGCACTTGGTTCTCTCGGAGTACGTCATCGATCGGCGTCTCGCGCGGATTCACGTGCGGATACCCGGAGGACCCAAGACCGCAGCCATGAGCGTAGTTGAGGTCCCAGAGCTTCTCCCGGAATCGGTCCGGGACCTCCGGCACATCTGCCATGACATCGGCAATGGTGCGGCCAGCCTTCCAGATGGGGAGTGTTGCCTCGAGATAGTCGGATGCGCGCCGGTATAGGTCGCGCTGCTCGGCCGATGGGTGGTCGCCCACGAAAAATGTCGTTGATTCGTCCCCTCGCATGCCACCCGGACCTCGTGCGTGCAGGTCGATGCCGACAAAGTCCCCATCCTTCAGCACCCGGTTGGTGGGCCATCTGCTCCAGGGATTCATATTCTCGCCCGCGCACACGTTGAGCTGCGCGATGTCCTCACCCTCGAGCTCCTCCCAGGTCGAGGTCACGACGTGGGCCAGCATCCGCTCTGTCACCCCTGGTCGAATCGCGTTTCGGAAGGAGTTGAAGGTCGTGACGTACTGGGCTCCGACGGCTCGATAGATCGCGACCTCGTCAGGCGTCTTCACCGTCCAGGCACGCTCGATTATTGGCTCGGCGTCCACGAGATCAAAGCCGCCGTGGACGAGATCAAGCACCGCGCCAGTTTCGAGCCCGTCAATTCCAAGCCGCTCGCCGCCCACCCCGTGCTCGCGCATGAGATCCTTCAGTCCGCCGACGAGGGCTTCGCGGCCGTCGTCGAGCGCCTCGGAGCCGCGGCCGAGGGGCTTGCGCATCGGTACGCCGATTCGGGAGACGTACCCCGCGTCTCGGGGACGCACGAACACGATCGCCTCTCCGCTTGCGGGGACGAACACCTGCGACCCGGGCACCTTCTGGTTGAGCACGTAGCGAAGCGTGACGCCACTGCCGATATAGAGGGCCCCGACGCTCCTCCGCTTCATTTCGGACTGGAGCAGCGCCAGCCGGTCCTTCCGCATGCGGGCATCGTCCCAGGACGCCCTCCGATCCGTTTCCCCCATCGTTCGATTTACAAGAATTCGCGCTTAATGGATTCCAGCACGTCGCGGTCCTGGTGGACCGATTGGCGGTTCAGGGGACGTTCGCGGAGCTGCGACACCTGTTCCTCGTATGTGGGGCGCCCTTCTTCCTGGTAGATTACCCCGATGGGAATGCGCTCTTCCCACTCCTTTGCCTTCTCCCACGCGGCGCCGTAATTGGATGGGTCGTACCCCGGCTCGTCGTCGAG
Organism: Chloroflexota bacterium; assembly: GCA_035652535.1. Lineage (NCBI taxonomy): Bacteria > Bacillati > Chloroflexota > Chloroflexota bacterium. The sequence goes on along the minus strand of DASRDP010000150.1, from coordinate 36,339 downwards.
CTTGTACACCCGCTCCTTGTACCAGTCGTACGTGTTGATCTTGTTGTACGTCACGCAGGGCTGCAGGATGTCGACCAGCGAGTAGCCCTTGTGCCTCAGCGCCTTCATGATCGTCTGGGTCAGGTGCTTGGGGTCGCCAGCGAATCCGCGCGCCACGAACGTCGCGCCCCCTGCGACAGCGAGCGCGATTGGGTTCGTCTGCACTTCGATGGCGCCTTCGGGTGACGTACCCCCGATATAACCCTTGGGGCTCGTCGGCGAATATTGTCCCTTCGTGAGCCCGTAGACCTGGTTGTTCTCGACGATGTGGGTCAGATCTGGATTTCGGCGCATGGTGTGGACAAAGTGATTGCCGCCGATCCCGTATCCGTCACCGTCGCCGCTGATCACCACAACTTTCAGGTCATGGTTCCCCAGCTTCGCACCGGTCGCGACTGGCAACGCTCGCCCGTGCAACGAGTCGTATCCATTGGCGCGCATGTAGTACGGGACTTTGCTGCCGCACCCGATCCCCGAGACCAGCAGCACCTGGTGCGGAAAGAGATTCAGACCGACGAGCGCTTGGGTCAGCGAGGCGAGAATCCCGAAGTCTCCACATCCCGGGCACCAGGTGGGCTTCTCCTCGCTTCGATAGGCCTTCGCGTCAACCTTGACGTCTACGACCTCAGACATGCGCCAATACTCCCTCGCGCACCTTCTGCGCTACCTCATCGCCGGTAAAGGGCCGGCCGTCATACTTCAAAACCTTGTGGGGAATCTCGATCCCCGTCATCATGCGAATGACCAATGCCAGCTGTCCGGTGAAGTTGTTCTCCACGCATACCGATCGCCGCGCATTCTTCAGCACCTGCTCTACGCGCCGCACGGGAAGCGGCCAAACCTCGTGGAAGTGCAGGTGGTTGACACTCAACCCGTCCTTCTCGAGGAGGAGACGCGCCTCGTGGATCGGACCGTAGGTCGAGCCCCACCCGACCAGGGTGAGGTCCGCGGACTCCGGGCCTTCGAGCAGCGGATCCCGGATGTCGTGGGCGGCGAGATCGAGCTTGCGCATCCGTTTGTCCATCTGGAGCCTGCGCATCTCCGCTTCTTCTACCGCCTGGCCGTTCTCATAGTGCTCGTCACTCGTGGTGAGGACGATGGCATTTTTGTGGCCCGGCACCGCGCGCGGCGAGACGCCCGACTCGGTTAACTTGTGCCGCAGGTATGGCTCGGTCAGGGCGTCGAGATCCGCGTCGGTGAGCAGCTCGCCCCGGTCAATCGTCACCGCGTCTAAATTGATCCGTTCCGGGTCGATTGCGCGCACCGCGGTCGACTGGTTCATGTCGGTCAGGATGAAGACCGGGCACTGGTACTTCTCGGCGAAATTAAAGGCGCGGTAACCCGCGATAAAGCACTCCTCGATGGTGCCAGGCGTGAGGACGACCCGTGGAAATTCGCCCTGCGAACAGTGTAGGACGAACTGGAGGTCCGCCTGCTCCGTCCTCGTCGGAAGACCCGTGGACGGGCCGCCGCGCTGGGCAATGGCTACGACCAGCGGGGTCTCGGTCATGGCCGCGAGACCAACCGCCTCTACCATGAGGGAGAAGCCGCCCCCGGACGTCGCGGTCATCGCGCGAACGCCGGTGTGGGCGGCGCCGATCGCCATGAGAATCGCTGTGATCTCGTCCTCGCATTGCTTCACCACGATGCCGAGCTTCCGGCTGTGGGAGGCGAGCCACTCCGTGATGGAGGTGGCGGGCGTCATGGGATACATCGAGATCCATCGGCACCCCGCCGCGGCAGCGCCAAACGCGATCGCCTGGTTTCCATTGAGAACCATCCGTGGGTTTGCGACGATCGGCTGAATCTTGTAGCTGAAGTCGCTCGCAAACTCGCGGAGCGCCTCGTCATACGCGGCCCGCGCCACGGCTACGTTCGCATCGGCGATCTTGGAGCCCTTCTTGCCCCCGAAGTTCTCCACGATGACCTGTTCGATGTATTCGAACGGCAGCTCCGTGATTCCGGCCGCCACGCCGATGGATGCCGTGTTCATCATGAGCTTCGCCGTCGTCAGCGGGATGCCTCGGTCGCCCCCCTCGCGCTGAGCGATCTCCGTGAGCGGGAGCCGGATCGGCTTGACGCCACGGTCGGCGATCTGCGCGTCCTCCACCTTCAACGGCGCATCCATGATGATGGCGCCACCGGGAACGACTTCGTGGAGGTGCTCACGTACGGTGTCAGCGTCGAGGGGCATGAGCACGTGGACCGCAGATTCGGTGGCCTGTATGTCACGGTCGCTCACGCGGATCTGAAAGAAGTTGTGGCCGCCCCGGATTCGCGACATATAGTCCTGCAGTCCGTAGACGAACACGCCCGCGCGGGAGATAGCTTTGGTGAACCCGGCGCCGCTGGATTCGACGCCCTGGCCCGCCTCGCCACCCATCTTGAACGTGACGTTGTTGACCACTACTGACACGTTTAACTCCCTGTTTTGCGGCCCAGTTTTGTCTGTACCGTCCGTTGAATTCTCGTACCTTGTTCACTCACGCGATTCTACCACAGGCTCCGGCGCTCAATGGACGAACCACGCGCAGGCCGCACCGAGCACCACCCAACCCGCGGCCGGGTCAGCGGTGGCTCCATTCACCGTCGGAAAATGAAAGGGGCCCCTGCGCGGGACCCCTCCACCGAACCCTTCGAAATCGCCCCTTAGCTGCAGGGGCGAGCGCTCGCGGCGTCGCTGCCGGTGTCGAAGGAATGACCGCAGGCGCAGCTCCGGACGGCATTTGGATTGTGGATGGTGAAGCCGCCCCCCATGAGCTGGTCGACGAAATCGATCTCAGACCCGTCGAGGTACATTGCGCTCATCTCGTCGACGCAGATCCGGATGCCATCGTGATCGATGATCTGGTCGCCCTCTTGCTGCTCGTCGTCGAACGCCATTCCGTAGCTCATACCAGAGCAGCCGCCAGGGGAAACAAACACGCGCAATGCCATCTTCGCATCTTGATCCATCACCAGACGACGCAGCTCCCGCTCCGCCGTCTCCGTCAGCGTGATCACTCGTCCCTCCCATCGAATCATCGCGGCGGTGTCACCGCGGTCGATGCTGGCTGATCCATTATACGCCGCGTCCGGGCTCGAGCGGGTCGAGCGTCGGAGCCAACAGGACGCTTCGCGTTGGGATTCCGCGCCGCCTGGCAGCGCAGAGTGTGTAGAATGTGCCTCCGCGTCGCATCCCCGTCCATACCGCGATGAGCAGCTCAGAACGATACGCGATCTCCTCGTTCCGGCGATCGTAGGCAAGCAGGCCGCGCTCGCCACGCGGATCAAGGACGGTGACGCGCTCGGCCCGCGAGACATGCGCGAGGAGATGCGCGCGCTCCTGATCGTCCCATTCACTGCTGAACGATGAAGGGGGGACCGGGAGCACCAGCTCGAAGGGAATCCCCAATCGCTGCGCGATGTCAGCAGCCCACAGATCCACCCCGCGCTGGCCGCCGCAAACGAAGCGAACGTCGGTGTGACCGTACGCTCCGAGAGCCAGCTGCTCGACCCGGTCCCGCGCCTCCGATGGGTCGCGAAAGACGTCCGGCCGGTGCCCGGTCCAACCCACGATCACGGACGGAGCCGGCACGGAATCGCGTGGGGCGGACCACAAATGCGCCTCCGGCAACCACTACGTGCGGGATTGGGTAGAATTCTGCAACGCTGGGGGCAGATCGCATCAATGTTTGCGCGTTTTAATGCGTCCGCCAAGGAGCGACTGCTCTGCGACCTTCGGACGGGGGGGATCACGGACGAGCGCGTCCTCGGTGCTGTCGCGTGCGTTCCCCGGGACGCCTTTGTGCCCAGCACGCTCAAGTCCCGCGCGTACGAAAACATCGCACTACCCATTGGCGAGCAGCAAACCATCTCCCAACCGATGGTCGTCGCCCATATGGCGCAGGCGGTGCGTCCGTCAAGGGAGGAGCACGTCCTCGAGATCGGCACCGGCTCGGGGTATGGCGCGGCGGTCCTGGCGCAGCTTGCCGCGGACGTGGTCTCCGTGGAGATACGAGCCACCCTCGCCCAGCGGGCGGCTCGGGTCCTGCAGCGACTCGGGTGTCGCAATGTGCGCGTCATTCTCGGCGACGGGAGCATGGGATGGATCGACCTCGCTCCATATGATGCCATCGTCGTGACGGCCGCGTCGCCAAGCCTCCCGCCCGCCCTCCTGAACCAGCTCGCGCAGGACGGCGGGCGGCTCGTCGCGCCGGTAGGGTCCATCGACGAGCAGCAGCTGGTGCTGACGCGCCGTGACGGTGATCAATTCAGCTCGCGTAAGATTGGCGGCGTGCGCTTTGTCCCCCTTCGCGGAGCGGCCGGCTTTCCCCTCCTCGACCCCTCCCGGCGAAACTGAACGTCCGCCCATGCCCACTCGGTCGATCGCGCAGCTTGGGGAAGATCTCGCCGCCCAAGTGAGGCGAGTCATCGTCGGACACGACGATGCCGTGGAGCTGCTTGCCGTTGCCCTGCTCTGCGAAGGCCACATTCTGGTTGAAGACGTCCCAGGGATTGGGAAGACGACCCTCGCCCGCACCGTGGCCCAATGTTTGGACTGCCAATTCGCCCGGATCCAGTTCACGCCAGATTTGCTCCCCACCGACGTGACCGGGCTTTTCTTTTTCAACCAGCGGAGCGGCGACTTCGAATTTCGGGCCGGGCCGGTCCACGCGAACGTCATCCTCGCTGACGAGATCAACCGCGCGACGCCCCGCACCCAGTCGAGCTTGCTGGAAGCAATGCAGGAGCGGCAGGTGACCGTAGAAGGCCACACGATGCCACTGCCTCGGCCATTCCTGGTGATAGCGACGCAGAATCCGGTCGAGCTTGAGGGCACCTTTCCCCTTCCGGAGGCACAGCTCGACCGCTTCTTCCTTCGGCTCTCGCTCGGCTACCCTTCGGAGCAAGACGAGATTCGGATCCTCCGACGATTCGCCGGACCGAACGAACCCGAGCCAGTGACGCCCATAGCCACGGCCGACGACGTGGTCGCGGCCGGCCGCGAGGTCCGTGAGGTGTACGTCGCCGACGAGATCGCCGCTTACGTGGTCGCGGTCGCCCGAGCAACTCGAGAACACGAGTCCGTCGAGCTGGGCGCGAGCCCGCGCGCGAGCCTCGCGCTCTTTCGCGCCGCGCAGGCCCTGGCCGCGCTGCGCGGGCGAGCCTACGTCACACCGGACGACGTCAAGCGGCTCGTGGAGCCCGTCCTCGCTCACCGCCTGGTCCTCCGGCATCAGCATCGACTGAGAGGCGCCGGAGCGCAGCGCGTGCTTGGATCGATCCTGGAATCGCTTCCCGTCCCGGCTGAGCCGATTGGCGCCGGCGAGCGCCGGACCGCCGGAGATGGAAGCCTCGAGCAGATGCCCGTTCAGCCACGAACCCACGAGTAGGCTTCATGGCCGGCGTCATCACCCTTCTCGCCATCGTCCTCCTTATCGGAATCATTCGCGGTCAGGCGTCGCTCATCATGCTGGTCAGCTTGCTCCTCGTCACCACTGTCGGACTTGCCGCATGGTCGCGGTGGGCAACGCAGGCCCTCAGCTACCGCCGATTCTTCGATCCTCCGCGTATCTTCCCCGGCGAAGAAACGACGTACGTCGTGGAGGTTGTCAATCGAAGGGTTTTTCCGCTGCCGTGGGTCCGCATCGAGGAGCACGTACCGGCGGCGATCGTCCCGGTGCGTGGCGCAGCGCTCCATACCGCGAACAGCGAGGACCCCGCGGGGCGACCTCCACAGATTTCCAGCGACGAGGGCTGGGTCCGCCGACGAACCGTGTCGCTCGGGCGGAACGAGCGCGTCGTTCTTCGCCAGCGGTTTACGTGCCGCGCGCGCGGCCACTACGTCGTGGGGCCGACCGCTATCGAGACCGGTGACCCGCTCGGGATGTTTCCGGTTCACCTTCGCGCCCCGGAAACCCGGTCTCTCATCGTCTACCCTCGCCTGGCCGTTGCGCCCCCCATCGACGTAGACTCGCGCTTCCCGCACGGGGGGATCACGGCCCGGCCACCGGCGCTCGAGGACCCGGCGAGGTTTGTCGGGATTCGCGACTATCTCCCTGGTGACCCGCGTCGGCTGGTTGACTGGAAAGCCTCGGCCCGTCGCTTGAAGCTGCAAACGCGCGTCTTCGCGCCCACAACGCAGCCGACGTGCATCGTCGTCCTCAACGTCCAGACAATGGAATACACGTGGCAGGGATACGACGCGACAAAGCTCGAGGCGGCCATCGGAGTGGCCGCAGCAGCGGTGCGCGACGCGCTGGCAGCCCACGAGGCGGTGGGTCTGGCAGTCAACGCGTGCGGGGCGGATATGGAGGACTTTCAGGTCTTTCTGCGGCCAAATCGGCGCCCATCGCAGCTCGAAGATGCGCTTTCTCTCCTCGCGCGCCTATCGCCCATACCAACGATGGGCTACGGCCAGTTTATCCACCAGATAGCACGTCAAATGCCATTTGGAGCCAGCATTCTCGCCATCACCGCGTACCTCGACGAGGAAGGCGCGGACAATCTTGCCGCTATCCGCCGCCGAGGCCACGACGTTAGCCTGTGCTTCCTCGGCGAAGAGAGCCCGGTCCCGCTGGACCCCCGGATCCGCTCCGTGTTTCTCCCCCACGTCGAGTTCGAATATGAGCAGATGGCAGGGTCCAAAATTGGCTAAGGCGGTCAGCGTTTTCGGTGTCGTGCTGTGCATCAGCGCGATCGAGGGAGTGTGGGTTTGGCTTCTGGCTGCCGCCATTTCGGAAGTCGCGGGCCAACGGTATCCGTCGTTGATCGGAGTCGTCCTCATCCTGGCGCTCGCATGGCTGACCGTTCGGATTTTGGTGATCTCGGATATCGCGCTTGAGCGGCGCCGGCTGTTGCTCATCGCCGGGGGTCTGGCCCTCGCCCTCGGCATCGGGACGGTGCACGCCGGCGTTGCCGTTCCGCCCCAGCTCTTGATCGGAACGTACGAGCCCGACCTGCGTGGCGCCGGGATCGCATTGGTCATCCTCATCGCGTACCTCTGGGGACGCGGACTTGCCCTCGCCGCGGGACTCACCCGCGAACGCGTCATTGGACACATCGCGGTGTCGACGAGCGCGCTGTGCGCCGTTCTGGTGTTTCTTCCGCTGACCGGCGCCGTGCAGCGGCTGGGATTTGGCGCCGTCGTCACCACATTCGCCCTTGCCATCGCCGCGCTCCTGCTCATCCAGGCAATGGGAGTCGAGGCGCGCGAGCTGACCCCGTCCCGATGGGGTATGGTCGCAGGAGGATTCACGATCCTCCTCATGGTGGGCGCGGCGGGCCTGACGGGCATCCTCTCCTCTGGATTTCTTCTGGGCTCCGCCCGGACCGTCGGTGCGCTTGGTCGCCAGGCGAGACCGTTGACGGATGCGCTGCTCCTCGCGCTCGGACACGTTGCCGAAGCCATCGCCATGGCGTTGCGCTGGCTCGCGGAGACGATCGGCGCGGACCCCAGCGCGATCGTCCAAAACATGCGCGGAGCGGAAGAATCCCGTCCCAAGATCGAAGATCAGGCGCCCCAGGGCCCTCCGGAGGTTTTGACCGTCCTCGTCGCCGCCACACTCACGCTGCTGTTCTGTGTGATTGTGATCGCCGTCTTTCACCGTCTCGTCGGCCATGCATCCGCGTCGCGACGCGATGAGATCGAGGAGGTGCGCCAGCGCCTGCCGCGTGGCCGGGCGGCACTTCTCGGATGGTTCGGTCGGAAATCGGCCGACGGCGACGACCTCGTCGGCCAGGGGGTCCGGGTCGAGATTCGGCGCGCCTACCGCGCATTCCAATCGGCCATGGCGCGCGCCGGCGTGCCGAGAGCACCGGGCGAGACGCCGCGCGAATACGGGCGCCTCCTCGCATCGATCCTGCCGGCGGGGGCCGCGGATCTCGCGCAGATCGCGCGGGCGTACTCCGTCGCTCGGTACTCGGACGAATCAACGCCCGTTCCGTCCGCCGAAGAGGTGCGGCAGGCGGTGCGCCGCCTGCGAGCGGTCCTTCGGGACGCGCCGCCGGACGTCGAAGCGGCCCTTCATCGATAGCCGCGAGCGTTGGCTAAACGGCGAAGACGTCCCCGACGCTGATCTCGATCAGGCGCGTATCGTCGCGGCGGAGAACGAGCGCCCCTGACGGCGCGATCCCTTCGACGATCCCCTCGACGGTGGGGCCGTCCTGTGAAACGCGCACCGTCTGTCGCTTGCGCCACAGCAGGCGCTCCCATTCGGATCTCAGATCGGCGAAGAGCGACGCATCCTCGCGCGCGTACCGGCGATCGATCCGTTCCAGGATGGCCCGAAGGAGGGATGGCCGCGAGATGGCGGCAGTCGATTCCTCGGCCAATGACGTGACGGGCATGCCCAGGCCAGTTCCGTCAGGGTGCGCGGTGACGTTTATGCCAATACCGACAATCGTCGCGCGGCCGCCAGTCTGAGGGACCACCTCGGTCAGCAGGCCGCAGGCCTTCTTCTCGCCGAGCATGACGTCGTTCGGCCACTTGATCCGCGCCGAGAGGCCGGTCGCATCGGCGATCGCTTCGACGACCGAGATCGAGCACAGTGCCGTCAGGTCGACGGGCGGGAGATCGCGACGCAGCACCAACGAAAAGAGCAGCCCGCTTCCGGGAGGCGAGACCCACGTCCTTCCCATTCGGCCGCGTCCTCGCCGCTGCTCGTCGGCGACGAAGAGCGTTCTATCGCGGGCGCCGTCGCGCGCGGCGCGCTTGGCGTCATCGTTCGTGCTGTCAGTCAGCGGCGCATAATTGAGGGTCCAGCCGCTGGGGATGATCCAGCGCTCGACGGCCGCGTCGTCGCGATTCACAGCCGACCGAAGCGCATCAGTGGGGATCGGAATCCGTTGCACCGTTGGTGGAGACCGCGGCCCGTCGCGCGGACCTACGGCCCGCCCGCACCAGCTCGCTACAGGCCACCGCGCTGGCTCGCTCGCGTGAGCGACGGAGCTGCTCGCTGAGCTGATCTTTGAGGTACGACGTAAATGATTCGATCATCGGAGACTGGTGGCGGCGCGGATGGTAGACGAGCCCGATGTCGACAAGCGGCGTCGCAGTCCGCATCGGCACTTCGTGGAGCAGTCCGTGCTCCAACTCCCACTCGACGCCGCTTCGCAGAGCGACGCCAATTCCCAGGCCCTGCTGGACCGCCCGCTTAACGCTGTCGGTCCCATCCAGCTCCATGAACACCGTGACCTTGCGCAAACCCTGCTCTGCCAGCAGCTCGTCGATCAGACGACGATAGCTGGACCCGCTCGGCGCCAGGATGAACGACTCCTGCTCGAGATCTTCGATGCACACGCGCTTCCGGTGCGCAAGCCGATGGCCGGGGCCACAGATGAAGACTACCGCTTCTCTGCCCAGCGGCTCGACTTTCAAGTCCGGCGGAATCTCGCGAGCGATGACGACCCCGCAGTCGATGGTGCCGTTGATGATCTCCCCGCAGATCTCCGGACGCTCACCCAGACGGACCACGATCTCGGCGCCCGCGTGCTGGCGCTTGAACCGGCTGAGGATCGGTGGGAGGACATGGCTCCCGATGGTCATGCTGGAGCCAACCACGACGCGCCCCGCCTGCGCGTGTTTGAGGTCGTCGATCCCCTTGCGCGCCAAGGATTCCGTGCGCAGCACGTTGAGGGCCCACTTGTATACAACCTGGCCTGCCTCTGTTGGCACGGTGCGCCGATTGCGACGTTCGAGGAGTTGGACGCCAAAATGCCGCTCGACCGCTTGTACCTGCATACTGACAGCTGGCTGGGTCATGATCAACTGCTCGGCCGCGGCGCTGAAGCTCTCGCACCCGACCACCGCGCAGAAGACCTCAAGATGGCGAAGGTTCACAATTCGCTCCGTCGCGGGCGTAGCGCGCCCACAGATTGGGCGCGATCATAGCATAGGCGCTCGCTTCGCGCTACATGTGCATCGAATCGATCGATCACGAGCCAACCGCCTGCGTTTGTTGCGCTGTTTTGTCAACTGCGTCCGCGCGTTTGCGAATTGCCACTCTGGAAACGCGAAGGCCATCCAACTCGGCGACGGCGAGGGTGCGATCACCAACATTGATCGTGTCCCCAATGGCAGGCCGGCGGCCAAGGCGACCGAAGAGGAACCCGCCGACGGTATCGTACTCGGACTCACCGAAATCGATTCCCAGCTCAGTCTCCACGTCGCCAAGCAGCATCAAGCCATCCACCATCGTGGAGCCATCGGGCAGCCATTCCACCGTCGGGCGGGCAAGCTCGGTCTGGTCGCGGATCTCGCCGGCAAGGCGGTCCATGATGTCTCGAAGCGTCACAAGCCCGGCGGTCGCTCCGTACTCATCGATCACGATCGCCTCGTGGCTCCGGTGGCGTTTCATCTCCGCAAGCAGACGATCGGCTCGCATCGTCTCCGGCACAAACAGCGGCGCTCGGATCAGCGCGCGAATGTCCACCGGTCGGCCACGGGCCTTGGCCAACGCAACGGCGACGTGCTTCGCCCAGAGAATGCCGACAACGTTGTCAGCTGTCCCCTCGTAGATCGGGTAGCGCGAATGCTCGTGCCGGGCCATCGTGTCCGCCAGCTGGTCGACGGTGACGGACGAGGGCAGTGCGATCATCTCCGTCCGCGGGACCATTACGTGGTGCGCCGAGAGCTGGGCGAAGTCGAGGGCGCGCTCGACAAGGCGGTCCGGGTCTTCCTCAATCGCCCCGGCGGCCCTGCTCGCCTGAATCATCAGCTTCAGGTCCTCATAGGAGTACACGTGTTGGGTCTGCGCTTCCCACTTCACCCCCAGCATGCGGAGCGCGAGGTTCGTGGAGAGCTCGAGCGCTCGGATGAACGGGCGAAAAATGACGCCAATGAAATTCGTGGGCAGAACGGTGACCAGCGCCGCCTGCTCGCTCAGCTGCAGGGCCAGCATCTTCGGAACTTGCTCGCCGCACGTGATGTGGAGGTAGGTCATCAAAAGGAAAGCGAGCGGCGCGGCGATAGCGTGGGCGGTCAGGCCGAGGACACGGTCGGGAACGACGATGGCGAGCGGTTCCCACAAAATGCTGGCAATGGTCGCCTCGCCGATCCAGCCGAGGGCCAGACTCGCAACCGTGATGCCCAGCTGACAGGCGGCGATGAAGCGGCTGGGATCGGCCTGCGCCCGCTGAACGGCCAGAGCCGCGCGATTGCCCCGGTTTGCAAGCTGCTCGATCCGCGTCCTGCGGGCCGAGACCAGAGCGAATTCCGCTGCCGTGAAGAACCCGTTGGCAGCGATGAGTGCGAAGACGGCGACGAGGCCTAAGCCTGTGTTCATATGTACCGCAGGTAAAAGATAGCCATGTTGGCCACACCTGCCGCAATAATCCTATGGGCGCGACACGTTTCGTGTCAATCTGAGCAGTGCGTGGCCGGTCTGTGGCCGGTCACGTCGGGAGAGGCCCGTTGCGATGATATACTTGCGAATCGGCAAGGGCCCGTAGCTCAGCGGCAGAGCAGTCGCCTTATAAGCGACGCGTCGAAGGTTCGACTCCTTCCGGGCCTACCACTCGTCGTCCGCGGACCGGTGGTAGGATGCCCTTCGCCGGCTCCACGATATCCGTCAGCTCGGAGTCCCACGCCCGATGAGCCAACCGTCTCGGTCTCTCTCTGACCCATCGCTCCGCGTGGCCACCCTCAGTGTTCATGCGTGTCCCCTTGCTCCACCAGGGGCCTGGGAAACCGGCGGCATGAACATCTACATTCGCGAAGTGAGCCGCCATCTGAGCCACCTCGGTGTGGCAGTCGACGTGTTCACCAGGCGACAGGACCCCGCCGCACCCGACATCGTTCCCTTTGCCGAGCACGCCCGAGTGGTCCACGTTACCGCCGGTCCGGAGCGGTACCTGCCCAAGGAAGCGGTCGTCGAGTACCTCCCCGAATTTATCTGCAACATGCGCGAATTCATCGCGGACGAAGAGTCGCACTACGACATCGTCCACAGCCACTACTGGCTCTCGGGCCGCGTGGCCGGCTACTTCAAGAACGCCTGGCACGTGCCCATGGTGGCCATGTTCCACACGCTGTCCGAGCTCAAGAACCAGGTCACGATCAGCCCCGACGAGTGGGAAAGCGATATCCGGGCGGGCATCGAGCGCTTGACCGTCGCGACGGCAGACCGCCTCATCGCATCGACCCCCGTCGACGGTGCGCACCTCGAGGACCACTACGGCGCCGATGGAGAGCGAGTATCCATCGTCCCGTGTGGAGTCGACTCGACGCAGTTCCACCCCGGCTCGCGCTCCGCTGCGTTGCAGGCGCTCGGACTCGACGATCGGCGGCTGGTCCTCTTCGTCGGACGGATACAGCAGCTGAAGGGAATTGACGTGTTGATCCGCTCCGCCGCAATGCTTGCGGGCCGCGAACAAAGCGGCGCGGTCCCGCCATTCACGGTCGCGATTGTTGGGGGCCGTCCGTCCTCCGCGGACGATGACCCGGAGGCGCGCGAGATCCGTCGGCTCCGACACATCGCCGAGGAGCTTGGGGTAACCGACCACATTCAATGGATGGGCGCCGTCGATCACGAGGCGCTGCCGGCCTATTACCAAGCGGCAGACGTCACCGTCATGCCGTCGACGTACGAGTCGTTTGGGCTCGTCGCGGTCGAATCGATGGCATGTGGGACACCGGTCGTCGCCGCTCGGGTCGGAGGGCTTCAGGAAACGGTGCAGGACGGAGAAACCGGGTTTTTGATCCCGTTGCGGGATCCAGCGCACTATGCGCAGCGCATCGAGCAAATCCTCACGCAGCCAGAACTGCGCAGCCGCCTGAGCCTCCGCGCCCGGGCGCGCGCACGACAATTTAGCTGGGAGCACGTCGCGAAACAGCTGGTCGACCTGTATCACAGTCTGCGCCGAGAGCCGGCTCTCGCCTCTCTCACGTAAGAGAGGCGGCAGAAACGGCCACCCCGACGCCGGAGGGCCCGTGCAAGAGTGGACCGAGCCAGCGCGAAAAGTCGTTCTCGCGATTCAGGCCCACCCGGACGACGTCGACTTCTCCTCCGGCGGGACGGTCGCAAAGTTCGTCCGCGACGGCCACGAGGTGCACTACCTCTCGGTCACCAGCGGAAACAAGGGCACGCATGACCGCTCGATGCCCCCGGAGCGCCTGGCTGAGATTCGCGAGGAGGAGGAGCGCGAGGCGGCGCGGCGGCTCGGCGTGTCGAGCTGCCGGTTCCTTCGGCACAACGACGGCGAAGTCGAGGTGAACCTCGGCTTGCGCCGGGAAGTCTGCCAGGTGATCCGGGAAATTCGGCCCTTCACCGTCATGACCTTCGACGGATGGCGACCGTACCAGCTCCACCCCGACCACCGCGCGGTGGGGATCGTCGCGATGGACGCCATCATCGCGGCGCGCGACCACCTCTTCTTTCCCGAGCAGCTCGGGCCCGAGCTGGACATCGCTCGCGTCCATGAAGTGCTGCTGTTCGGAACCGGTGAGCCCGACACCTGGATCGACATCAGCGAGACCATCGAGACGAAAATCTACGCCGCGAGCGCCCACGTGAGCCAGCTTCACGGCGATCCCGACGAGCGGGCAGAGCGCCAGCGCGCCCGCGCGCGAGAGATTGGCGCACCCCACGGCATGGCCTACGCGGAGGCGTTCAAGCGGCTGCGGCTGAATTAGCAGGTGGCAGGATGCGAAAGATCGATCTGTTGCGGCAACTTCAAGATCTCGACTCGCGATTGGAGGCGACGCGCACGGCCATCGCGCAGCTGGGCCATCAAATCGGCGATCGCAGCGCCCTGGCAGGGCGCGAAGCGGAACGGGCGCGCCTCCGGGACGCGGTGCGCGACGCCGAGGCCCAACAGCGCGACCTCGAGCTGCAAGCGGAGGATCGACGCGTCAAGATCGCATCCGACGAGGCCAAGCTCTATGGCGGGCGAGTCACCAATCCGAAAGAGCTTCAGAGCCTGTCGGATGAAGTCGCCCAGGATCGTCGCCAGCTCAGTGCCGTTGAAGACCAGCTCCTCTTGCTCCTCGAACGAATAGACGAGCTCACCACAAAGCTCGCCGAGGAAGATTCCGCGTACGAGCGCGAGCTGGCGGCATGGAACGCCAGCCAGCAGTCGGCACGGGACGCTCTGGACACGGCCCAATCGAACCTCGGGGCCCTGGAGCAACAGCGCACGAGCGCCGCATCCCAGGTCGCGCCTGCGGATCTCACAACGTACGAAACGATACGGCGGCAGAAGGGCGGCACCGCCGTCGCTCAGGTCCAACAGCGAACGTGCCAGGCCTGTCGGGTTGCGCTAACGCCATCTCAGGAGCAGCGAGCGCGGATCGGGAATGATCTCGTGCTCTGCAACAGCTGCGGCCGCATTCTTTTTGTACCCCTGTCGTGATCTAACCCCTCTCTCCTCCTCGCTGCAAAGCGCTGGCCCCCGTGACTCCCTGGCGTTACAATATGGCGCTCAATGGAAAGAAATGGAACAAAATGGGGCTAGAGGGGTGCTTCTGCGGTGTTTCTGGGCGAATTCGAGCACTCGCTCGACGACCGCGGCCGCATTGCTATCCCCGCCAAGTTCCGGAGTGGGTTGAGCGACGGGCTCGTCATCACGCGGGGCATCGATCCGTGCTTGTGGGTTTGGCCGATGGACGAGTGGCGACGGATCGCGCAGAAGCTGACCGATCTGTCCCTCATGCAGACCGATGCGCGGCGCATCCATCGACTTATGTTCTCCGGAGCGACGGATTGTGCGCCGGACCGACTCGGAAGAATCCTGGTCCCTGCGTTTCTTCGGGACTATGCGGATCTGCGCGACGCGGTAGTCATCGTGGGTCTCCTCAATCGCGTGGAAATTTGGAGCGGCGCGCGGTGGCGGGAGGAGCGAGCGCTCGCCGAGCAAGAGGGGGCGCAGCTCGCCGAGCACCTCTTTAGCCAGGGTGTCTAGATGGACCCGGTCGGCCACCTTCCCGTGCTTCTCGAAGAGTCCATTGCGCTCCTCGACCCGCGGCCAAACGCCGACTTCATCGATTGCACGTCCGGCGCAGGGGGACACAGCACTGCGCTACTCGACCGCACGGGCCCCCGAGGTCGACTCCTCGCGCTCGACGCCGATCCCGCGGCGGTCGAGCAGGTGCGCGTGCGCCTGCGGGGCTACGGTGATCGCGCACGCGTGGTCCAGAGCAACTTTCGCGACCTCGCCGCGGTGGCGGAGCGGGAAGGTTTCGCGGCCGTGGATGGCATCGTGATGGACCTGGGCATGTCATCTCGTCAGATCGAACAATCGGGGCGAGGATTCTCATTTCGTCGAGACGAACAGCTTGACATGCGTTATGATCCATCGCAGACCAGAACGGCGGCCGACGTCCTCGCGTCCGCCTCCCGAGACGAGATCGCCGGGGCACTGCGTGACTTTGGCGAAGAACCGCATAGCCTGCGCATCGCCAACGCTATCGTCGCGGCTCGCGCCCGCGAGCCGCTGCGAACGACGCAGCAGCTGGCTTCCCTGGTGTCATCGGTCGTCGGGCGGTCCACGGGAAGGATCCATCCCGCCACGCGCACATTCCAGGCCCTCCGAATTCTCACCAATGACGAGCTGGGCGCCTTGCGCGAGACCCTCCCCCAGGCAATCGGCCTTCTCCGCCGTGGCGGTCGGCTCGCCGTGATCTCGTTCCATTCCCTGGAGGACCGGATCGTCAAGTCGTTTATGCGTCGCGAGGCGGGACTGGCCGTCGACACGGCAGCTCGACATCTCCCAGTCCCCGAGGAACGGCCACGACCACGGCTCCGCATCCTCACCCGGCGCCCCCTCACACCAACCGCGGACGAGGTGGCGCGAAATCCGCGCAGCAGAAGCGCCCGTTTGCGCGTAGCGGAGCGAATCTGATGGCGCGAATCGCCGGCCAGACCGTCCCGCGCGCGAGCGTGTTTGCGCAGTCGCGCGCTCCGGCGCAGCACGCAGCCCGCTCACCAGCCAGGATCGCAAGCTGGATCGCATGCGCCTTCTTGCTGGCGAGCGCCGCCCTCAGCCTGTATCTCGTTCAAGTCAGCTCGGTGGCGACGGCCGGCTATGAGCTGGAACGCCTGCAGGCAGAGCGCAAAGAGTGGCTTGCGCGAAACGGCCAGCTCGAGCTCGAGCTGGCCAAGCGTCATTCTCTCGTCTGGAGCGAGTCCCAGGCCGTCGAGCGCCTTGGAATGATCCGCGGACCGCGGCCGGAATATGTTGTCGTCAGTCAGACAACGGACGAGTGCGCGGCGACCACCTGTGCTCTTACCGACCGTCGGCCGTCAAGCTCGCCACGCGAGACCCCCCGACGCCCGACTCCGCGCAATCCGGTCGCGGGCCTGAGTGACCTGCTCGCCTGGGTTTCCTCGATCCATGGCGGCAGGGAATGAGGACGTACCCGAGCGTTGAGCAAACGCAGCGCTGGCGATTGCTCCTCATCGGGCTGGCGGTCACAACGTTCGCAGGTCTGATCCTCCAACGCCTCTTCTGGTATCAGGTCACCGACCGTGAGCGGTTCGTAGCTCTCGCCAATGAGGAGCACCAGGAGCGACGGCCACTGGCACCGGCGCGCGGCGCGCTCCTCGATACGAACGGGCATCCCATTGCGCTCAACGTCATGTACGACGCGGTGTATGTGTACCGACCGGCACTCACGTCCCTGGACCGCGCCGTGACCGTACTCACCGCGGCGACCGGCAAAACACGGGACCAGGTGATGGACGCGATTCAGCGAGCGGACAAGCAATGGACGCTTCTCGCCTCGCGTCTGCCGGCGAACGCGGCATCCCAGATCGCCTCGGCCGGCCTGAGTGGCGTCGAGCTGCGGAGCCTCCCGGCCCGCGAATACCCGGAAGGAAGCCTCGCGGCCCAGGTCCTCGGCTTCGTCGGCGCTGATGGAAGCGGACTCAGTGGCCTCGAGCTCACGCTCGACGATGCGCTGGCGGGCAAGCCGGGCGTTGTGGTGACCGAGGGCGACACGGAGGGGGACGAGATCGCCATCGGGCGCAAAGCCCTCATCCCGCCCGTTCCCGGGTCAGATGTCGTGCTCACCATCGATCGGTACATTCAGCGCGTCGCGGAACGGGAGCTCGACCGGGCCGTGCAGGCGAATAAGGCGACGGGCGGGATCGTCATCGTGATGAACCCGACCACCGGAGCGGTGCTCGCGATGGCAACAAACCCCACCTTCAGCCTCACGTCCGGCGCCCCGCTCGAAGCGAGCGAGCAACAGCTCTACAAACCAGTCGTCGTTACCGATACGTACGAGCCGGGGTCCGTGATGAAGCTGATGACTGCCGCGGCAGGCGTTGAAGAGGGAGTCGTCACGCCGGACTCGCGATATCACGACAACGGGCTGGCTCTGATCAACGGGGTCCCGATCCGCAACTGGGATGGGGGCGCATACGGCGACGTGACGGTTCGTGAGATTCTGGTGCACTCCCTCAACACCGGAGCGCAGTGGATTGCTGGGCTTCTCGGCCCCGATCGGTTCTATCGCTACATCGAGGCCTTCGGCTTTGGCGCACCGACAGGCATCCAGCTCAATGGGGAGGCCGCCGGCTCATTCCGCCGAAACACCGATCCCGGGTGGTCGGCCCTCGACCTCGCCACAAACTCCTTTGGCCAGTCCATCTCGGTGACGCCGATTCAGATGATTACCGCGATCGCCGCGCTGGGGAATCACGGCATCCTCATGAAGCCGCAGATCGTGAAGGAGATCCGCGGTCCGGACGGCGTCAAGCGCTTCGATCCGCAGCCGGTCCGGTCGGTCGTCTCCGACCGGACGGCCGAAACAATGTTGAACATGATGGAATCCGTGTGGAATCAGCCAGCCCTCTCGGCGGTCCACATCGCGGGATATCGCCTCGCGGCAAAGAGTGGCACCGCCGATATTCCCGCTCCCAATGGCTATAGCACCGGCAAGACCTACGCCTCGTTCGCGGGCTTTGCACCCCTTCCCAATCCACGCTTCGTCATTCTCGTGCGAATCGATCGACCGGAGGCTATCTACGGTGGCGTCGTGGCCGCGCCGGTCTTCCGCGCCATCGCGAGCGAGATCCTGACGTACATGCAGATTCCGCCAACCGACGTGAAGGTCCCGCCCGTTGACGCGACCGCAGGTCAAGATCGAAGCGATCTCGCGGCCGCGGATCGGCCGTCCCGTTGATTCGAGGATAGGGGGCGTGTTTACCCTCGATGACCTGCTCGAAGGGACTCACGGCGAGCTGGTGTCTGGCTCGCCGGAGGCAACGTTTCGCGCGATTTCGATCGACTCGCGAACGACCGCCGAGGGGGACCTCTTCGTGGCCTTTCGCGGGCAGGCGCACGACGGGCATCATTTCGTCGCGCACGCGCTCGAGCGCGGGGCAGCGGGCGCCCTCGTCGAGATCCTGCCGTCGAGCCAGCCGTGGGCATCGAGCGCGCAGCCGCATCCGCCCATCGTTCTGTGTCGCGGCACTGCCGAGGCGCTGGCGGATCTGGCGCGTTACTGGCGCCAACGGCACGACCTGACGGTCGTGGGCGTCACGGGCAGCGTGGGCAAGACGACGACGAAAGAGATGATCGCGAGCCTTCTCGGATCGCGCATGACAGTCTTGCGCTCCCCCGCCAACTACAACACCGAGATTGGCTTACCGATGACCATGATGCAGCTCGAGCCGTGCCACCGCGCAGCGGTGCTGGAGATGGGCATGCACCGACTTGGGGACATCCGCCGTCTCGCTCAAATCGCCAAGCCGCAGATCGGAGTAGTGACCAACGTCCACCCGACACACCTCGAGCGGCTCGGAACGATCGCGCGCATTGCCCAGGCCAAGCGCGAGCTAATCGAGGAATTGCCGACGGGAGGGTTCGCCCTGCTCAATGCCGACGATCCGCGCGTTTCCCGGATGCGCGCGCACGCGCCGTGCGCCGTGCTCACCTTTGGCATGACGCCTTCGGCGGACATTTGGGCCAGCGACGTCGTGAGCCGCGGACTGGGTGGAACAGAATTCAGTGTTCATTTCGCCGGCCAGCAGGTTCGAAGCGGGCTGTCGATCCCCGGCAGGCACGTCATCCACGCAGCCCTCGCGGCCATTGGAGTCGCCATCCAGCTGGGCATGCCATTCAGCGAGGCAACCGCCCGCATTCGTGGGTTGGAGATCAGCATCGATGGGCGGCTGCAGCGCATTCCCGGGCCCAATCACTCGACACTGCTCAACGACGCGTACAACGCCAGCCCCACCTCCATGTTGGCCGCCCTGGACCTTCTCGCCGAAACCGAGGGACGGCACATCGCGGTGCTGGGAGACATGCTCGAGCTGGGATCGTTCGAGCGGGAGGGGCACCGCATCGTCGGACGGCGGGCGGCCAGGACGGTCGACCGACTGATAGCGGTCGGTCCGCGATCGGAAGAGATCGCGCATGCGGCATCAGCGGCCGGCCTCTCGCCAGCCACAATTCAGCGCTTTTCGTCACCAGAAGACGCGATCGAAGCCATCGCCCGAGAGATTCAGCCAGGAGACGTCGTTCTCATCAAAGGTTCCCATGGGGTGCGCCTCGACCGAATCGTTGAGGCGCTTCGGAGCCCGGACGCCGATCGAACTGGACGCCCATCCTAGCGCGCGATCCGAGCCTGGACTCCGGGGGGGATTTGTCATACGCACTCGCGATCGCCACGGTCGCCTTCGGTATCGCCTTCATCGCTGGTTTTCCGGCGATCCGCGTCCTGCGTCGGCTAGGGATCGGAAAGCAGATTCGATCGGAGGGCCCGGAGACGCACCAGCAAAAGATGGGCACACCGACCATGGGCGGCATCGTCGTTTGGGGATCGGTCTTCATCTCGACAGCCGCGTTCAACGTTCTGAACAATCCTTCCATCATCGTGCCGTTGGGCGCGACGGCAGCCACAGGGCTCCTGGGTTCCCTCGACGACGTCCTGGGTATTCGGGGACATACGGCGGAAGGCTTAACCGTTCGAATCAAGTTCGGCGGGCTGACAGCCATTGCGCTCGCGTGCGCTGCCGCCATCTACTGGATCCTCGGCCTCGATTACCTCTTCGTTCCGACCGTGACCGAGCGGCTCCACATCGGACCGTGGTACATACCCCTGGCAGCCCTAGCTATCGTCGCCACTGCGAACGCCGTGAACCTGACTGATGGGCTGGACAGCCTGGCTGGCGTGTGCGCCGCCGTGGCATTCGCGTGCTATGGAATCATCGCCCATCTCCAGGGCCAGTCTCCGCTCGCGACGTTCTGCTTCACCGTCGTGGGCGCTCTACTTGCCTTTCTCTGGTTCAACGCCTACCCGGCGGACCTGTTCATGGGGGATACGGGCGCTCTGTCCCTGGGCGCTGCCCTGGCGGCCGTCGCTCTCATGACCGGACACCTGCTCCTGCTACCGATCATCGGATTCGTGTTCGTGGCCGAAGCTGCGTCTGTTATTCTCCAGGTAGCGTTTTTCAAGCTCACCGGCGGGCGACGCCTGTTCCGGATGTCTCCGCTCCACCACCATTTCGAGATGCTCGGATGGTCCGAGACCCACGTCGCGCAACGGTTCTGGCTGGTAAGTATGCTGACGGGCATGGTGGGAATCGCTCTTGCGCTCATCTAGATGGGAGTCGCCGCGCGTTTTGACCACGGTAAACGATTGACCGATCGCGCACGCGCTCACGGAACAGCGGACCACGGCTTCGCGGCTCGCCTCTCCGCCGCCGCGGTCGCCAGGCTCGGCGAATTGCGCACCGAGCGCATAGGGATCGTGGGACTCGGGCGAGAGGGTGTTGATCTCGTCGAATTTCTCGCGCCACGGGCGCGCGAAGTCGTGGTGAGCGACCGGGCACCTGCCGAACGACTCCAGGAGGCGCTGACCGCGCTCCGCGGATTCGATGTTCGCTTCAGTCTCGGCCAGCAGACGGCCGAAGATCTCGTGGACTGCGACGAGATCTTCGTCAGCCCGGGCGTGGCGCAATCGGAGCCCGTCGTCGCGCGGGCCCGCGCGGTCGGTGCGCGCGTCTCCAGCGCTACGCGGCTCTTCTTTGAACTTTGCCCCGGGCCGATCATCGGGATCACGGGCAGTAGCGGCAAGACCACGACGACTACCATGGTGGGGTCGATTCTGGCAGCGGGCGACATCCCATCCGTTGTGGGCGGCAATATCGGAACGCCCATGCTGCGACGGCTGCCGGACATCACCGAGCAGACGTGGTGTGTTCTGGAGCTGAGCAGCTTTCAACTCGCCGATGTGTCCCAGTCTCCAAGAATTGCTGCGATTCTCAACATCACGCCCAACCATTTGGATCGCCACGCGGACATGGAGGACTACGTCCGCGCCAAGGCGAACATCATTCGTCATCAACTCCCCGTGGACACGGCCATTCTCAACGCCGACGATCCGATCGTCCGGTCGCTCGCGCACGCGAGCGCCACCGTTGACTTCAGAATGACCGGACCTGCGTCCGGCGCCTGGTACGATGGCTCGATCCTCTGGCTAGCAAGCCCACCGGGCGGGGACGGACACTTCGTGCCCCTGCTGAACCGCGCCGAGATCAACTTGCGCGGCGATCACAACGTGGCCAATGCCCTCGCGGCAGCGTGCATTGCGCAGGCCGCGGGCTGCGGGGTCGAGCCGATTCGGCGGGCCTTACGCGCTTTCGAACCGGTTGCCCATCGCCTCGAGGTCGTCGCGACCGTGGACGGCGTTACCTACGTCAACGACTCCATCGCCACGTCGCCTGAGCGGTCCATGGCGGCGCTACGATCCTTCGACGCCCCAGTGGTTCTGATCGCCGGCGGGCGGGACAAACATACACCGATGGAGGATTGGGCTCAGCTCATTAGCCGCCGGGCGCGCGCAGTCGTGCTGGTGGGCGAGGCGGCGCCGCTCATCGACCGCGCGCTAAGGGCGGCTGGCTCCAGCGTTCCGGTCACGATCGCCCGATCGTTCAGCGAGGTGGTCCGACTGGCAACGCGAGCCGCGGAGCCTGGAGACGTCGTGTTGCTCTCACCGGGATGTACCAGCTTCGACGAATTCCGCGACTATGAGGCGCGCGGCGAGGCGTTCCGCGCGTCCGTCGCGTCGCTCGCATCGAGCAGCCCACCGCGTGCCCGGCGGCCGCGCGTATCGCGGGTCGGTCCATGCTAAACGCGCGCTCGGATGTCCGCCCGCGGTTTGCGATCGACATGGGTCTCATCATCGCCGTGGCGGCGCTGCTCGTCATCGGGGTTGCCATGGTGTTCAGCGCCAGCTTCGTCGTCGCGGAGACCGAATTTGGCGACGACACCTATTTCCTTGTCCGCCACGTGCTGTGGGTGGGCGTTGGGCTCGTCGTCCTCGCCACAATGTCCCGCATCGACTACCACATCTGGCAGCGCATGGCGGTGCCCATCTACGTGGTTACCGTGGGACTCCTCGCGGTGGTCCTCATTCCCGGGGTGAGTGTCGCCACGTACGGGGCAAGCCGCTGGCTCTCCCTCGGACCGATTCTGTCCTTCCAGCCCAGTGAGATGGTGAAGCTGGCGGTCGTCCTCTATCTCGGGGCATGGATCACGCGCGTCGGAGGTGACATCCAAAAGCTGACGTTTGGGACCATTCCATTCGCCCTGATCCTGGCCATCTCGGCGGGCCTGGTGCTCGTGGAGCCGGACCTTGGCACCGCGATCGTTCTCGTCCTCACGGCCGCGTCAGTGTTCTTCGTTGCCGGCGCCAACGTCCTCCACGCCCTGCTCGGCGCCATCATCGGATGCGTCCTGCTCGTCAACTTCGTCATCAACTCGGGTTACAAGGCCGACCGAATCCGAGCATTCGTCGACCCGTGGGCCGATCCCGGAGGCATTGGATGGCACACAACCCAGGCTCTCATCGCCCTCGGCTCCGGCGGCTGGGCAGGACTGGGGCTTGGAGCGAGCCGTCAGAAATACTTCTTCGTCCCCAATGCCCACACCGACACGATTTTTGCAATCGTGGGGGAAGAGATCGGGTTCATCGGCACGTCGCTGGTACTCGGTCTCTTCCTCATCTTCGCATGGCGGGGACTCACGATTGCCAGCGGAGCGCGCGACCCGCTTGGCCGGGCCCTGGCCACCGGCGCCACCCTTCTCATCTCATGGCAAGCCCTGCTCAATATGGCGGTGGTGAGCCACCTCGTGCCAAACACCGGCGTCCCATTGCCGTTCGTCAGTTATGGAGGTTCCTCGACGGTGGTGAGCCTGGCAGCGGTGGGAATCTTGCTCAACGTGTCCAGGACCGTCGACCCCCAGCGGCGGTCCTGGCGGGCGTGGCTGGGCGCGAGCCTGGATTCCCGAGCCGGCCCGGCCGATTCAGAGTACGAGCCGCCGCCGAACAGGACAGAGCGCAGGGCCAAGAGCGCTGCGAGCGAGCGGGCGAAATCGGAGCGCGGCCGATCCGCCGCGCCCACCCCGAAGCGGCTCGCGCCGACGCACCGATAGCGTATGGGAGACCGTGCTCCCCTGACGAAGATCAGCGAAGTTCGGCGCGCCCATCTCGTCGGAATCGGCGGCACGGCGATGACGCCTCTGGCAACGATCTTGCTCCAAATGGGGATCGACGTCACTGGATCCGATCTCGCCACCAATCAGGCCATGGGGCCGCTCCGGTCGCTGGGGGCTCGCATCTTCTTCGGCCACCGCGCCGAGCACGTGGGCGATGTTGACATCGTCGTGGCGTCGTCCGCGGTCCCGGAGGACAATCCAGAGCTGGCCATTGCCCGAGCGCGAGGGATCCGGACGGTGAAGCATTCCGCCGCCCTGGGGAGCCTCATGCGGGAACGCCGAGGCGTAGCTGTGGCCGGAACGCACGGCAAGACCACGACCTCAGCGCTCATCGCCTTCATCCTGGATCGAGCCGGGCTCGACCCAACGTTCCATGTCGGGTCGGAGCTGCTGAACTTCGGCCTGTTCGGCCGGCGTGGTCAGGGCGAATGGCTCGTCGCGGAGGCAGACGAGTTCGATCGGCGATTCCTCGACTATGATCCGGAGATCGCGATCGTCACAAGCGTCGAGCCGGACCACCTCGACTACTTCGGGAGCTTCCAGCACGTCGTCGACGCCTTCCTCTCGTTCGTCGAGCGCGTCCGTCCCGGCGGCGCGATGATCGTGTGCTGCGACGATCCGGTGGCCCGGGATCTCCCGTGCCACGGGACCCGCATCACCTACGGGCTCGCCGATGACGCCGATTGGCGAGTGACGACGTGGGACCCGGTCGACCGACAGCGAAGCCGGATCACCCTTCGGGGGCCAGACGGTGCGGGGCACGATGCCGAGGTCGCGCTTGTTGGCTCCCACAACGCGGTAAACGTGGCCGCTGCGGTCGCCACCGCGAGCCATCTCAGGGTGCCGTGGTCCGCGATCCAGGAGGCCCTGGCGGAATTTCGCGGCACGCGCCGACGCTTCGAGCTGATCGGAATCGCCGCCGGCGTCGCGGTCGTCGATGACTACGCACACCACCCCACGGCAATCCGGGCCACCCTCGCCGCCGCACGAGCCCACTATCGGTCGCCAATCTGGGCGATCTTCCAGCCGCACACCGCGCACCGCACCATGAGCCTCTTCGACGCGTTCGCCGGGAGCTTCGGCGATGCTGACCACGTTATCCTCGCGCCTACGTACCGTCCCGCGGGACGGGAGGCAAACGAGGACGATCCAACGGTACGCTCCCTCGCGCAGGTCATGAACCATCCGGACGCCGCCGTCCTGAGCGCGAACAAGGCCGTCGAGCGCGTCGTAACTGCCGCCCAGCCGGGCGACCTCGTCCTCGTCATGGGCGCCGGCGACATCTGGACGATTGCGGAGCCCATCCTCGAGGGGCTGCGCACACGGTGACGTCAAGCGGCATGCAGCGAGGGCAGGACCGGATGCGCGATGCTGCCGAAGGAGCCCCACCACCTGCGCCCACCCACCGCCCCGGCGACGCGGGCGCGCTTCGTGATCTGCAGCGGCGGATCGGGCCATCTGCGCGCGCTAACGAGCCGCTCGCCCGATATGCCTCGCTGCGCGTCGGCGGACCGGCCGACCTCTATCTGACCGCTCGCTCGACACAGCAGATCGTCGACGCCGTCGAGGCTGCCGCTGCGCTCGACGTGCCCTGGCGCATCATGGGCGGCGCGTCGAACTTGCTGATTGCCGACGAGGGCATAGCCGGACTCGTCATCCGGACGGCGGCCAACGGGGTATGCGAGGCTACCGACGAGCAGGGGCGTGTCCTTATTCGCGCCGAGGCAGGACGCCTGCTGGCCGGCCTCGGGAAACAGCTCGCGCTTCGCGGTCTGCGCGGGCTCGAGTGGGCCGCGAATGTGCCGGGCACGGTGGGCGCGTCCGTCGTCAACAATTCGGGCGCGTTCGGATCGTGCGTCGCGGAGCATCTCGCGTGCGCCAGCGTCTACGTCCTCGGCCAAGGCACCGTATCATTCGACGCGGCGGGGCTGGGTTTGGCCTACCGTTCCAGCCATCTGAAGCGCGGGAACCTGATCGGGGCCGTATTGGACGCAACCTTCCGCGTCGAAGTCGACGAGCCGAGCGTGCTGCGGGCGCGCATCTCGGAGATCCAGCGACTCCGCCGAGACTCTCAGCCCAGCGGATACAGCATTGGGTCCGTATTTGCGAATCCTCCGGGCGACGCGGCGGGACGGCTCATCGAGAGCGCTGGGCTAAAGGGCCGCGCGATCGGCGACGCGGTCGTCTCCCAGCTCCATGCGAACTTCATCGTTAACCGTGGGGCGGCCACCTCACGCGACGTTCTCCGTCTCGTGGCGCACGTCCAAACGACGGTGTGGCGGCAAACCGGAATCTGGCTCACGCCCGAGGTGCAGCTCGCGGGTCGATTCCGGCCGGAGGAACTGCTCGCGCTCGCCGGTCCACCAGGAGCCGCCGCGTGAGCCGCGCCGTTCCGACGCGAGCGACGCCAGCCGCCCACAGGCGACCGACCGCCCGGGGCGCCACGCCCGTTACGACGCGTGGCCGCGCACAGATAGCCCAGCGGGGCCGCCGCGGACCCGGAGTTCTCCACCGAATCTTCAGCGCCTGGCTACTCGGCAAACTCCTGGCGCTCGCGATTCTCGCGGGCGACCTCGTGGTGATCGTCCAGGGCGCGGTCGCGCCAACCTTGCAGGTCCGGGAAACGCTGGTATACGGCGCGGACCTCGTTCCCGTGACCGAGATTACCCCATTTCTTCCGACATCCGGCACGAGCATCTTCGCCGTGCGCGGCATGCGAATCGCACGCGCGATGGAAGGGATTCCCGCCGTAAAATCAGCCGAGGTCCGGGCAGTGCTTCCCTCCACCGTCAACGTCTTTCTTCAGGAGCGGATGCCCGTAGCCGCCTGGGTGGTGGGGCAGAGCCGCGCGCTCATCGACGAAGATGGCCTCGTGCTTGGTGACGCGGACGCCCTCCGGCCGGAGTCGCCGCTGCGCGAGATTGCGCCGTCGTTGCCGGCGATCAGCGCGCCCGAGGGCCCCGCGGTGCAACTTGGGGATCGAGTTGACCCGGCTGTCGTGCATGTGGCTCAATCGGTCGGTCCGCGCCTGGTCGCCATCGGGATGCCGGGGAGTCAGGTAGAGTACCATCCTGCAACCGGGGTCAGCCTGGTCGTGCCCGGGGGACCGCGCATCATCCTGGGGAACGCCGACGATCTAGCCGCGAAGCTGGATGCGGTGCAAGCGATCAGGGGACACCTTGACGCCACGCATCAGACGGCGCAGCTCATCGACGTGAGGTTTCTCGAACGGCCGTACTATCGATAGCCCTGGAGGGAGGACCATTTCCGCAGACCAGATAATCGTCGGCATCGACGTGGGTACCACGAAGGTGTGCACCCTCATAGCCGACATGGCGTCGGGCTCCCCGGAGATCCTGGGCGTTGGCATTTGCCCTTCACAGGGATTGCGCAAAGGGGTGGTCGTCGACGTGCAGGCCGCGGTCTCCGCTATCGAGTCCTCGTTGCGGCGCGCCGAACAACAGTCCGGCTTCAAGGCGATGAGCGCTCTCGTGGGGATCGCGGGAGCACACGTGCTCTCGACCAACAGCCACGCTGTCGTTGCTGTCCGCAACACCGACGGCGTCATATCGTCCGAAGACGTGTCTCGCGTGATCGACGGCGCGCGGATCATCCAGCTTCCACCGGATCAAGAGATCCTCCACGTGATTCCGCGCCACTTCGTTGTAGATGGCATGGATGGGATCCGTCACCCGGTGGGCATGGTTGGCCGCCGTCTCGAGGTCGAGGCAAACATCGTGACGGGCTCGATGACGTCGATCCACAACCTTGTCCGGTGCATCGAATCCGTTGACGTCGACCTGGACGCGCTGGTCCTCGAGCCACTGGCCGCAGGCTGCGCCGTGCTCTCCGAAGCCGAGCGGGACCTCGGGTGCATGGTCATCGACATTGGTGGCGGCACGACGGACTCGGCCGTGTTCCGAGACGGCAGCTTGATACACTCGTTCATCCTGCCGGTTGGCGGGTACCAGATCAGCAATGACCTCGCGGTCGGATTGCGTGCGACGTTCTCTGTCGCCGAAGAGCTGAAGATCCGACACGGCTCCACGACGGCGCGGGCCAACGAGGGCGAGATCATCGCCGTCCCTGCATACGGTCGCGACGAAGGGCAGCCGGTCGATCAGCGCGTCGTCGCGGAGATCATCGAGGCGCGCCTTGCCGAAACCTTTGAGATGGTTGAGGCCGAAATGACGCGCGCCGGCTACCGCGACGCGTTCCCCGCGGGGATCATCGTCACTGGCGGGTCCGCCCAGATCGCTGGGGTGGCCGCGCTTGCATCAGAGATCCTCGGCGTTCCGGCGCGTATCGGCGTACCGACGGGGCTGCGGGGTCTGGCCGACGCGGTGCGGGGTCCTGCCTTTGCTACGAGCATCGGGTTGCTCATCTGGGGCGGCGAGCAGCTCAACCTGTCCACGCATCCACGCGGGAAGAGTAGAATTGCGCGCACCGGCGCATCGCTGAAGACCTGGTTAGGAAACTTCTTCGGGTGACGCCCAACCGGCGAAGGGGGTGAGCGTGGAGAACGGACGCACAGAAGGCTCAGCCCGTGTCGCCGTCCTGGGGGTCGGAGGCGCCGGAAGCAACGCCGTCGACCGGATGATCGCCGCCGGCCTCCACGGGATTGATTTCGTCGCGCTGAACACCGACCAGCAGGCGCTCACCCGGTCGCGCGCCCCGAAGCGAATCCGGATCGGCGATCGCACCACCCACGGACTCGGGTCCGGCGGCAACCCTGGCGTCGGCGCGAAGGCTGCCGAAGAGTCGGCCGACGACATCGCCGCCGTGTGCCAAGGCGCAGACATGGTGTTCGTCGCCGCGGGCATGGGGGGCGGCACGGGGAGCGGGGCGTCGCCCGTCGTCGCACGGATCGCTCAGGAAGCAGGTGCCCTGACCGTCGGCGTGGTGACGAGGCCCTTCGCCTTCGAGGGATCGCGACGCCGCCGAGTCGCGGATGAAGGGCTGGCAGCCCTTCGAGAGCGCCTCCACACCTTGATCATCATTCCGAATGACCGAGTGCTGCAGGTCATCGATCGTCGGACCAGCGTGGAGGCCGCGTTTTCCGTGATCGACGACGTATTGCGGCAGGGAATCCAGGGCATTTCTGAATTGATCACCCGCCCCGGGCTGATCAACCTCGACTTTGCCGACGTGAAGAGCGTGATGTACGAGTCGGGAATCGCCCTCATGGCGATCGGGACTGCAACGGGCGACGACCGCGCGGTCGTGGCGGCCGAATCGGCAATGGCAAGCCCACTCTTGGATCTCTCGATGCAGGGAGCGCGAGGCGTGCTGTTCAACATTACCGGCGGCAACGACCTCACGCTTTCCGAAATCAATCGCGCCGCGGACGTTGTGCGCGCGGCGGCCGACCCGGACGCGAACATCATCTTTGGCGCCGTTATCGACGACGCGATGGAGGGCGAAGTCCGCATAACCGTTATCGCCACGGGATTCGATCCGTCCAGCTCACATGCGGGCCGGGGCTACGGGCTTCCCAGCCTCCGCGCGGCGATTCTGGACGAGCCCACAGCGGATCCCCATCCGCCCACTGGAACCAGCGCAATCCAGGATTCAGGTCTGGATCACCCGTTTGCCGCGCGACCGGGCATCCGGCCCTCCGTTGATCAGCCGCCATCCGCCGCGCCCGAATGGCGCACTGGCGGAGCCGCCCCCAGCCATGTCGATTGACGAACGCCTGGCCGAGGTGCGCCGGAGGGTCGCTGAAGCCGCCGAACGAAGCGGACGTCCGCCAGATGCCGTCCGGATCGTCGGCGTGAGCAAGGGCCACGGGCCCGAGGTGATCGCCAGCGCGATTCGCGCAGGACTGACGGATATCGGCGAAAATCGCGTCCAAGAGGCTGCATCGAAAAAGCCACGAGTCGAAGGCTCGGCGCCGCCTGCCCATTGGCACCTTGTCGGTCACCTTCAGTCCAATAAGGCCAAAGCCGCTCTCGATCTCTTTGATACAATTCACTCAATTGACAGCCTGCGCATCGCTCAGCGCATTTCATCCCTGTCAAATCGGCCAATTCCGGTGTATCTCGAGGTCCAATTCGCGCGCACTCCGGACCGATTCGGGTTCGATCCCAGCGAATTGGAAAACATCGTTCGCGAAATCGCTCCGCTTCCGAACCTCGTGGTCACCGGATTGATGACGGTTGCTCCCTTGGGACTTTCCAAAGAGGACACGCGAGCAGTTTTCCGCACCCTGCGTGCGCGCCGAGACGCGGTGCAGCAGGCGAATTCCCATATCCCACCGCTGGGACTTTCGATGGGCATGACCGACGATTACCCGATCGCAATCGAGGAAGGGGCGACGGTCGTGCGTATCGGCCGCGCGATTTTCGCCGACTGACGCGAGCCGGTCACGAGCCCCATCTGGCATTACTGGAGACGTATGTTCGTACACTACCTGCAGCTGTTCATCGACTATCTGTTCCAGGCGCTCACCCTGGCGATTATTGGGAGGGCGCTGCTGTCCTGGTTCCAGCTTCGTCCGGGCAATCCGTTCTATCCCCTCGCCGTGATCCTGTTCCAGATCACCGAGCCGATCCTCGGTCCGCTCCGACGAATCCTGCCACCGTTCGGCATGATCGACCTCTCGCCGCTTGTCGCGCTCCTGCTCCTCCAGGTCATCAACTCCGTATTGCAGCAGGCGCTCGTGAGCGCGGCGCGCAGCCCATTCTAGGACGAAGTTAGCT
Source organism: Chloroflexota bacterium (assembly GCA_035652535.1). NCBI lineage: Bacteria > Bacillati > Chloroflexota > Chloroflexota bacterium. Next base: position 6,169 of record DASRDP010000150.1, on the reverse strand, counting down.
CGGCAGCTCGTGGACGCCCATCGCGTCGACGAGCTTTGTCCGTCCTGTCCCGCCGGAGAGAATGCGTACCCGGGACACGGGGATGTCCAGCCAGTCCGCCAGAATCTCGCGAACCGATTCGTTCGCTTTGCCCTGTACCGGTGGGGACGTCGTCCAGACCTCAACGCGGCCGTCGCCGCGTCGCACGGCGATTCGGGTCGACCGCGGGTGAACGTGCACGACGAATCGGACCAACGCAAGCGCCTCGCAGACGATCAGCCTAAACAAATGGTCATATCTGTGCAGATACGCCAGGCAGATACGCATGTTCCCGTATAATATAGTGCTCACTGTGGAATGTTCGTGAGGGGTTCAGTGTACCAAGCACCGCGTGGAACGCAAGACATCCTGCCCGAAGACGTCCCGTACTGGACGTTCGTCGAATCGACCGCGCGCCGTTTCGCCGCGAGCTTCGGCTATCGCGAGATCCGCACGCCGACCTTCGAAGACACCGCTCTGTTCTATCACGGTGCAGGCGAAACCACGGATGTTGTCGAAAAAGAAATGTACTCGTTTCGGGACAAGGGCGGAGCGGACATCACGCTGCGCGCGGAAGGCACGGCTCCGATCGTTCGTGCCTATCTGGAGCACGGGCTGTATGCTGGTCCACAGCCGGTACGACTCTTTAGCTTGATCAGCGTGTTTCGCTATGACCGCCCCCAAGCGGGTCGGCTTCGGGAGCACCACCAGTTCGACTGCGAAGCCCTCGGCGACGACGACCCGGCGCTCGACGCAGAGATCATCACCCTGCTCTGGCGCCTGTATGGGGCCCTCGGGCTGCGGGAACTTTCGATTCAGCTCAATTCCATTGGATGTCCTATTTGCCGACCGGCCTACATCGCCGCGCTTCGTCAGTACTACACCGGGAAGATGCTGAACGAAGAGACCGGCGAGCCCGTTCTCTGCGCCGATTGCCGACGCCGTCTGGAGCGCAATCCCCTGCGCCTGCTCGACTGCAAGGTCCCGACCTGTCAGCCCGTCGCCGACGCGGCGCCTTCGTTCGTCGATCATTTGTGCGCCGAATGTACGGCGCATTTCGCCTCGGTTCGGCATCTCCTGGAGATCGAGGGGATTTCCTTCTCGTTGAACAGCCGTCTCGTGCGCGGGTTCGACTACTACACGCGAACCGTGTTCGAAGTTTGGCCGCCCCGGGTGGGCGCGCAGTCTTCGATTGGCGGCGGCGGCCGCTACGACGGACTGGCCGAGCAGATTGGGGGGCGCCATACGCCCGGGGTGGGCTTCGGAACGGGGATCGAGCGCCTCATCCTGAATCTGCGCGCGCAGGGGGTGAGCGTCGACGATCCGACGCTCCCAGACGTGTTCGTCGCACCCTTGAGCGAGCGTGGAAAAGACGCCGCCGCGCGATTTGTTTCGAGTCTTCGAGAAAATGGCGTCCGCGTCGTCGCCGGCGTTGGATCGAAGTCCCTCCGTGCGCGGCTGCGCAATGCCGATGCGAGTGGCGCGCGATGGGCAGCGTTTTTCGGCGATGATGAAGTGAAGGACGGGACCGTTGCCTTGCGCGACCTCCAACAAACGGCTCCGCAAAGCGTCCCAATTTCGGACGCGCTGATAAGGCTCAGAGAAACGCGAGGACGATCGTGACACAAACCGTCACCGGCTTGGGCGAATCCCTGCGCGCGCGAATCGCGGACGCGGAGGCGCGCCTGAAGGAGATCGACCAGGAAATGACGAGGCCCGACGTGGTGACCGATTCGCGGCGGCTGCAGGAGCTTGGTCGCGAGCAGGCATCGCTGGCCCCGATCGCTGATCGCGGCCGGGAGCTGGCCGACGTCGAACGCCAGATCCAGGAGAACCGTGCGCTGCTTGCCGAGGAGGACGAGGAGCTTCGCACGCTGGCAATGGAGGAGATCGAGTCTCTCGAACGCCGACAGAGGCAGCTCATCTCCGACCTGCGAGAGCTGATGCGGCCGCGCGACCCCAACGACGAGCGCAACGTGATCATCGAGATCCGGGCAGGCACCGGCGGAGACGAAGCCTCGCTTTTTGCCGCGGACCTGCTGCGAGCGTACCTGCGCTATGCCGAGGACCGAGGCTGGAAGGCCGACGTGATGTCCACGAGCGAATCGGGCGTCGGCGGTCTCAAGGAGGTGATCCTGGAGATCACCGGGCGCGGCGCCTACAGCCGCCTGAAGTACGAGAGCGGCGTGCACCGCGTGCAGCGGGTGCCGGTAACCGAGGCTAGCGGACGCATTCACACGTCGACCGCCACAGTCGCCGTCCTTCCAGAAGCCGAGGAAGTCGACATCCAGATCGCCGAGGAAGACCTGCGAATCGACGTCTATCGCTCGACAGGCCACGGCGGGCAGAGCGTGAACACGACCGACTCAGCCGTCCGCATCACCCACCTACCCACAGGAATGGTCGTCACCTGCCAGGACGAGAAGAGCCAGCTCAAGAACAAGAACAAAGCGATGGCCGTCCTTCGGTCACGCCTGTACGACCTCCAGCAGCGAGCCCAGCACGATCAGGTCGCGGAGCTGCGCCGATCACAGGTCGGGACGGGCGAGCGCGCCGAGAAGATCCGAACCTACAACTATCGCGAGAATCGTGTTACAGATCACCGAATCGGGCTCACCGTGCACCAGCTCGACAGCATAATGGAAGGGCAGCTCGATCTCCTGATCGAGCCGCTCATTTTGGCGTCTCAACACAGTGAGGACGGCCCACTCAGCCCCAGACCATGAGCTCCAAGGGGAAAACGCGTGGCTTTGCCTTCACACTTCGCGATCTCGGGTCCGTCACCCTTAGGGTCATCCGCGCTCAGCTGGGCCCAGGATCGAATGCGTCGATCAGGAGTAGACGCTCCGTGGCTTACTGCCCTCGTGCTCTTCGAGCGAGCCACCGGGCTCGGGCGTGAAGAGGTGCTCGCGCACCCCGACGCGATGGTATCGAGGGCCCAGCTCCACGTCTTTCAGGCGCTCGTGGAGCGTCGATGCCACCGCGAGCCCCTCGCATACATTCTCGGGTACCGCGATTTCTATGGCCGGCGATTTTCCGTCGACCGTTCTGCCCTGATCCCACGCCCGGAAACAGAAGGGCTCGTATCCCTCGCGCTCGACTGTATCACCCGACTCCGCGCAGAGCGGTCGATGGACGCGGGAGCCGCCATCAACCGACCCTTCGACGTGCTCGACGTGGGGACAGGGTGTGGCTCCATCGCCGTGACGATCCTCGCGAGTCGATCGGACTGCCGGGTTGTGGCGACCGATGTCGATCTCCAATGCTTGCGCCTCGCACGATCGAATGCGGTGACCCACGAGGTCGCCGAACGACTCGAGCTCGTGGCGTGCGATGTGGTCGATGGTCTGGCACTTCAATCTCCCCTCATCGTCGCGAACCTCCCATACGTGCCCACGAATGAGATCGACCAGCTGGAGCCAGAAGTGGCTGAATTCGAGCCCCGGCGCGCGCTCGACGGCGGCGCTGACGGGACGGCTGTGATCCAATCGCTCCTGACTGCGCTGCCTCGCGTGATGGAACCGGGAGGCACGGCGCTGATGGAATTCGGGGATGGCCAGAGCCCGCGGCTTCGCGACGCCGCGCGGTTCATCCTGCCGAGCTGGCCTATCCGAACGGAATGCGATGCCTCCGGAACCGAACGGTACCTCCTCGTCGACCGACCCTCCGCCGGTGGCTAACACGCACGAGCGGATCGCGCGTTGGACCGGCGTTCCCGAGATAGACCAGGAGATCGCACAGCGCGCCGCCACGATCATCCGTCGCGGCGGGCTCGTGGTCTATCCCACCGACACCGTGTACGGGGTCGGCTGCGATCCGCTGAACGAGGCAGCCATTCGACGCGTCTACGAGGTCAAGGGACGACCGGACGAAAAGGCGATCATCTGGCTCGTCTGCACCATCGAGGATGCGCGCGCGTGGTGCGTGGTCGACTCCAGGGCGGAACGGCTGGCAGCGCGATTCTGGCCGGGCGGCCTCACCATCATCCTTCCACGGCGGTCGCCGTCTGCATCGGGGTTGAATACGCTCGGAATCCGCGCCCCCGCCCACGCCGCGGCGCTCGCCATCATCGGCGCCGCCGGCGGGCGTGTCGCGACGACCAGCGCCAACAAGACCGGCCAGCCCGCCGCCCGGACCGGTTCTGAGGCCGCCGAGGCGATCGGCTCATCGGTAGACCTCGTCGTCGACGCGGGAGAAACGCCGGGCGGGATCGAGTCAACAATCGTCAACCTATCGGGGCCCGGGTATCAGATTCTTCGCCCCGGGGCCATATCACAAGAGGCGGTCGCGGAGGCCCTGGAGCGATGACCGGGACGGGTCAGCGCGCCGCGAGAGACGCGTCGAGGATGTCGACGGCCTCGTCAACCTCTTCCTGGCTCACGATGAGAGGGGGCACGAAGCGCAGCGTGCGTGGGGATAGCGCGTTTGCGATGAGCCCGCGGTCGCGCAGGTCGTCCAGGACGGTCCGCGCAATCTCCTCGGCAAACTCCACCGCGAGGAGAAGGCCGCGCCCTCGAATGTCCGAGATCACGGGGTGTCGCTTTTGGACATCCGCGAGCCGTTCTGTAAAGTAGTGCCCCACAACGTCCACGTGTCGCACGAGTTCGAGGGCCTCGATCTCCCGTTGCACGGCGAGCGCGACCCCGCAAGCGAGCGGGTTCCCCCCAAATGTCGACGCGTGATCGCCCGGCTCGAAGACCGCGAAGCGCTCCTTGGCGAGCGTGGCGCCAATAGGGAAGCCGCTCCCCAGTCCCTTCGCAAGGGTCATCACGTCCGGCTCGACACCCCACTGCTCGTACGCCCAAAGCGTGCCGGTCCGCCCCACGCCTGTCTGCACTTCGTCGAAGATGAGCATCAGCCTTCGTTCGTCGCAGAGCGCACGCACATCGGCAAAGTAGCGAGGATCTGGGACATTGACGCCGCCCTCGGCCTGGATGGGCTCCAGGATCACCGCCACGGTGTCCTCGGTAACCGCGTCCGCGATTGCGTCGACGTTATTGAAGGGCACGAAGTCGTAACCGTCGGGCATTGGCTCGAAAGGGCGTCGATAAGCGGCGTTCCCGGTCGCCGCCACGGTACCGAGCGTCCGTCCGTGGAACGAGTTCTCGGCTGCGATGACGCGATATGCGCCACCGCGCTCGCGCTTGCCCCACTTGCGCGCGAGTTTCAGCGCGCCTTCGTTGGCCTCGGCGCCGCTATTCGAAAAGAACACGCGGTCGAACGCCGATCGCTGAATGAGGAATTCGGCCAGCTCGATCTGCGGCAGCGTATAGAGCAGGTTCGACGTTTGGACGAGTTGAGCGGCCTGACGGGCCAGGGTGTCGGCAACGACCTGGGGAGCGTGCCCGAGACTGCACACGGCTAGCCCGCCGAGGAAGTCAAGATACGGTTTCCCGTCGACGTCCCAAAGTCGGCAACCCTCCCCGCGCGCGGCCACGATGGGATAGCGACGGTACGTGAACATCAGGGAGCGACTTTCGCGCTCCATCCATGCCGCGGCATGGCTCGTCTCAACGTCTGGCACGATTCCTCATCTCCCCCGACCCGTCGGACCTCGGTCGAGTCGCTCCTGCTCGCGGCTGTATTCCTTGAGAAACACCGTCACCCCAGCGGCAAGCGCGGCGACCAGCGCCTTTTTCAGCGCATTCTGCAGCACTTCCGACATCTCACACCTCACTCGCGAGAATCAGTCGACACGACGGTCCCCACGCCGTCCGCTGCGCGGAGCGCGTCGATGACGACGTGAGGAGCACGCCCGTCGACGATATACGCAGCCCGGGCGACCGCGAGCGCTCGGGCGCAGGCTTCCACCTTCGGAATCATCCCGCCGTGGATCACGCCGGCGCCAATCAGCTCCCGTGCCATGGTCGGACTCATTCGACGCATCGGCCCCTTCCCATCCCCTGCGGATACACCGTCGACGTCGGTGAGGGAGATGAAGGTGTCGGCTCCCAGCGCCACGGCTATTTCGGCGGCCGCCGTATCCGCGTTCACGTTCAGGAACGTTCCATCGGACGTCACGGCGAGCGGCGCGACCACCGCGACGTAGCCCGCGCCGAGCGCGCACTGGATCGGCGCCGGGTTCACCGCCTCCACCTCGCCGACCAGGCCGTAACGCGCGTCCCGAATTTGCGCCAGCAGCATGCGGTCA